>VGPE01000125.1 GCA_016875645.1 Chloroflexota bacterium | reverse complement strand
GATGCGAGCCGCGGGCTTTTTTCGTCACCTGAGCCCTCCGTTTCCTCAGAACGGTACCGAGTGACCGGGAGGCGGTGGCACCCAGGCGCAGGTGACCGGGAGGCGGTGGCATCTGGCCCTCTGGGCGTGACGGGCAGGGCCATCGACGCCGGCGTGACAGGCTCGGCCATCGACGCCGTTCCGCGCGCCCCCGCGCCGGCCCTCGCCCCCGCGCTTGCGGGCCACGAGCGCGTCCGCGGGCGGTCCCGTCGATCTACTCGAGCCGGTAGCCGACACCTCGGATGGAGGTCGGGAGCGGTCCCCCGGCACCCTCGAGCTTCGCCCGCAGCCGCGCCAGGTGCGGCTTCAACCATTGCGGGTCGGGGTCGCGCTCGCCGTGCCAGCCGGCGGCCAGGAGGGCGCCGTGGAGCACCACCCGCCCGTCAGCCTCGGCCAGCGCCGCAAGGAGCGCGAACTCGATGCGCGTGAGCGACAGCGGGCGGCCCGTCACCGTCGCGTCGAAGCGGCCGGCGTCGATCACGAGCGCGCCGAACCGGAGCTCCTGCGTGCGGTGAGCGGCAGGCGAGGGGATCGATTCGCGACGGCGGATGACGGCCCGAATCCTGGCCAGCAGCTCCTGGCGCCCGAAGGGTTTGGTGACGTAGTCGTCGGCACCTGCGTCGAGGGCTTCCACCTTCGCCAGCTCATCGGCCTCGCCGGTCAGGATGATGATCGGCACCTCGGTGGTCCGGCGGGCAACACGGATCACGTCGACTCCGTCACGGCCCGGCATGGCGAGGTCGAGCAGGACGAGGTCGGGCGACTCCTCGGCTAGCCGCCGCAGTGCCGTATCCCCGTCGTAGGCGGTGACGACCTGGTGGCCCGCCGAGCCCACCAGGGCCGAGACGGCCCCCACCATGGCCGGCTCGTCGTCCACGACGAGGATGCGCAGCGTCCGGCCGGGTTCAGGACCGGGCGGCCCGGCGCTCACTGGACTCTTGTGGTCATTGCCCGGCGCCCGCCGGCAGCGCCAGGATGAACCGGCTCCCACCGTATCCATTGGGTTCGATCCAGACTCGGCCGCCCATGCCCTCCATCAGCCGCCGGGCAGCGAACAGCCCGATGCCGGAGCCCCGCGATCGCGTGCCGTCCACCCGGACGAACGCCTCGAAGACGCGCTCCCACTCTTCGCGCGGGATGCCCGGGCCTTCGTCGGTGACCCAGACGCGCACGTCACCGTCGTGGCGGAAGGCGCCCACGCTGACTCCGCCTCCGGGTGGTGCGTACTTCGACTCGTTCTCGAGGATGTGCTCGAGGACCTGGCGGTACCGGCCGCGGTCACCCAGGCCGCTGATCTCCTCGCCAGGCCGTACGAACTTGAGCGGGTGAGACCGGAAGAGCGGTGTCATGTCGGAGAGCGCTTCCTCGATGACGGAGACCACGTCGAACGGCCGCCGCTCCAGTTCCCCCACGCCGTCGCGGCGCACGGCGATGAGAATGCCGTCGACCTGGCGGTCCAGCCGCGTGACCTGTTCCAGTGCGGCATCCCACCAGTCGCGCGCCGACGCGCGCGGCGGGTCGCCGATGCCCATCGCCGCCTCGCCGAGGAGATCGAGGTAGGCGTGGACCACCGCGAGCGGCGTCCGCAGCTCGTGCGTGACCATGCTGAGCAGTTCGGCCCGCGCCACGTCGAGCGCGGTGAGGGTCTCCAGTTGCCGCTCGCGCTCGGCCTGCAGGCGGCCCTTCTCCACGATGCCGCCCAGGAGGGCCGCGATCGTGGACAGGAACTCGATCTCCTCGGGCGTGAAGCGCCGGCTCGCGCGGGTCTGCACGTTGATGACGCCGACGACCCGGTCGTTCCAGGTCAACGGCACCGACAGCATGGTCGTGATGCCCTGGAGGTCGTACCCGCGCACCCACTTGAACCGTGGATCCTCGCGCACGTCCGGCACCTCGAGCGGCCGTCGGGCGGCTGCAACCGTGCCGGTGATGCCCTCGCCCAGGGCCATGCTCACCTTGCCCACGTGGTTGGGGTCCAGGCCGTTGGTGGCGGCCAGCGTCAGCCGGTCGTCGTCGCGATCCATCAGGTAGAGCGAGCAGACATCCACGCCGAGCGCAACGGTCGTGCGCTCGATGATCGTGTTCATCAACTCGTCCCAGTCTCGCGCCTGCGTCGCCAGCTGCGCGAACTCGTGGAGGAACTCCAGCTCGCGGAGGCGCCGCTCGGGATCCCCGCGAGCGCGGGAGCTGCGAGTGGCGCGGGAAGCGGCAGGCGTTGCCCGGGTCGTCAGCGCGCGGCCTCCACGGCCTCCGGGTCGGAGATCCTCGCCGGCAGCCCGGCGAGCAGCGGCTCGGTCCACGTCCACGCCGCCCCATAGCGGCGGCCCACGGCACCGTGGCGCGCGGCCTCTGTGCGCAGCGGCAGGCCGAAGATCTCGATGAACCCGACGGCGCTGCGGTGATCGAACGCGTCGCCCTCGTCGTAGGTGGCGAGCGACTTCTCGTAGAGCGAAAGCGGGCTCCGGCGCCCGATAACGAAGGCGCTGCCGTGATCGAGGCGCATCCGGACCTCGCCCGAGACCACGCGCTGTGACGACGCCACGTACCCGCGGAGGTCGCGGTGGAGAGCGCTGAACCACAGCCCGTCGTATGTCAGCTGGGCGATCTCGTCGGCGACGCTGCGATTGAAGCGAAGCGTGTCCTTCGAGAGCGTCAATCCCTCGAGGGCGCGATGCGCCCGGTGAAGGACCGTCGCCGCCGGTGCCTCGTAGATCTCGCGGCTCTTGATGCCGACGAGGCGGTCCTCGACGTGGTCGATGCGGCCGACGCCATGCGCGCTCCCGAGGGTGTGCAGCCGCTCGACGAGCGCGACCGGCGCGAGGCGCTCGCCATCGACGCCGACCGGGATGCCGCCTTCGAACTCGATCGTGATCTCGACGGGCGCGGGGGCGGCCGATGGGTCCTCGGTCCACTCGTAGACGTCCGCTGGGGGGCCCGCCCACGGGTCCTCGAGGCTTCCCGCCTCGATCGAGCGGCCCCACAGGTTGACATCGATCGAATACGGCTCGGACTTCGTGACCGGGACTTCGATTCCGCGCGCGATCGCGTAGTCGATCGACTGTTCGCGTGAGAGGCCCGTCCCGGCGCGCATCGGGGCGATGACCTCGAGGCCCGGGTCGAGGGCATGGGTGGCGACGTCGAACCGGACCTGGTCGTTGCCTTTCCCCGCGCAGTCATGGGCGACCGCGTCGGCGCGTTCCTTCCGCGCGACCTCGACAAGCAACTGGGCGATGAGCGGCCTGGCCAGGGCCGTCGCGAGTGGGTAGACACCCTGGTAGAGCGCGTTGGCCTGCAGGTGCGGCCAGACGAAGTCGGTGACGAAGTGTTCACGCGCGTCGACGACGTAACAGCGCGAGGCACCGGCACTCATGGCGCGCCGCTCGATGCCCTCGCGCAGGGATCCACCACCCAGGTCGACGGTGAGCGTGACGACCTCGGCGTCGTATTGCTCGCACAGCCACGCAACGGCCACGGACGTGTCGAGCCCGCCCGAGTACGCCAGAACGACTCTCTTCATCTGGGAGTCTCCGAGAGCGGGTCCGGCGGCCGGTCGAACGGCGCCGCCGGGAGCGTGCCCGCCGCCTTCTGGATGGCGCGGAACCGGTTCAGCCAGCGCTCCAGGCGCGCCTCGTCGCGGAACAGCACCAGCAGCGTGTTGTCGCCAGCCAGCGTGCCCTCCTGCTCCTGCAGCGTCGAGTCGTCGATGGCCTGCCCGAGCACGGGGGCGGTGCCAGGACTGCTGATGAGCACGAGGATGAGCCCGCTGCGACCGATCGTGACGGGGATATCCCCGATCAGCCGACGCAGGTGCTGGTCGCTGAGGGGCGGCGGGGCGGCGAGATCCTCCGGCGACACGTAGACATGGCGTTCGCCGCGAGCGACCTTCACCAGGCCCAGCTCTGCGATGTCGCGGCTCACCGTCGCCTGGGTGACCGTGAAGCGGCGGGCACGAAGCGCCCCGGCCAGCTCCTCCTGGCTCGCAATGGGCTGGCGGGCGACGAGCTCTCGGATCGCCTGCTGGCGTTCACGCTTGCCGGTCCCGGGCGAGGCGGCGACCCTCACACCGCCACTCCGGTGCCGGCCGTGATGCGCGTCCCGAACGTCCGGTCCTCGAGGGCGCGGCCAAGCGCACCCGGCGCGCTGCTGTCGGCGATCACGGCCTCGGCCCCTTCCCACGCAAGGGCTGCCAGCGCCGCTCGGATCTTGGGCACCATGCCACCGCGGATCACCCCGTCGGTGATGAGCGCTTCGGCCTGTTCGACCGTGAGCGTATCGAGCTTGTTGCCGTCAGCGTCACGGACCCCGTCGATGTCGGTCATGAGGATCAGCTGGCGCGCGCCGATGCCCGCTGCGATGCCGGCCGCCGCGTCGTCGGCGTTCACGTTGCAGACGATGCCCGATTCGTCGCGGGCCAGGGGCGCGACCACCGGCACCTGGCCGCCGACCAGGAGCGCGTCGAGCATGTCGCGGCGCAGGCCGACAACGTGCGCGACCAGCCCCATCTGCGGCACGCGCTCCGCGATGAGCATGCCGCCGTCGACGCCCGACAGGCCGACCGCGTCAACGCCGAGGTCGCGCAGGCCCGAGACCAGCTCGCTGTTCACCACGCCCCGCAGCACCGCGGCGGCCACTTCCAGCGCGGCCGCGTCGGTCACGCGGAGCCCGCCCTCGAACCGGCTTGGCACACTCAGGCGCTCCAGCCACTCGGTGATGCGGCGGCCACCGCCGTGGACCAGGATCATCGGCCGGCGCCGGGCGAGCGAGGCAACCTCCTCGAGGACCTGGCGCTGGTCGGCGATCGTCGTCCCGCCCAACTTGACGACGAGGATCTCGCTCATCGGCGAACTCCGAGCGGCGACGGAATGCTGCTCACGTGCTGTATTCCGAGTTCTCGATGACGTACTCCTCGGTCAGGTCGCAGCCGAACGCTTCGCCGGTGCCGTTGCCGGCGCCGAGGTCGACCCGGATGATCGTTTCCGGACCGCCCATCCGCGCGCGGACTGCCTCCTTGTCGAACCGGACAGGCCCGCCGGCCGTGCCGTCGAACACGATCGTGCCCTCGATCGCGATCCGGACCGCGTCGGGGTCGACGGCGACCGCCTGTCCCGTCCGGCGGGCCGCTTCGTCCGGGGGGAGGCCGCCGGCTTCGAGGATGGCGGCATCTGGCAGCCGGGCATTGCCCACGGCGCCCGCGATGCGGCCCCAGTTGGGGTCGCGGCCGTGGACGGCCGCCTTGAACAGGCTGCTCGACACGACGGAGCGGGCGACCGCACGGGCCTCGTGATCGTCGCGGGCACCGCTGACCTGGCACGTGAGCAGGGTTGTCGCGCCCTCGCCGTCCGAGGCCTGCTGGCGGGCGAGGTCGCGTGCGACGGCCTCCACGGCTGATTGCAGAACGGCCGCAGCGACGGTGCCCTCACCGGCGTCGGCGGCACCGGCGGCGCCCGAGGCAACCAGGAAGACGGTGTCGTTGGTGCTGGTGTCGCCGTCCACCGACAACTGGTTCCATGTGCGGACGGTGGCCCGGCGCAGGATGCCGTGGAGCACCGCGGGGGAGGCCGTGGCATCGGTCATCAGGACCGACAGCATGGTCGCCATGCGCGGGTGGATCATGCCGACGCCCTTGGCAATGCCCGTCACGCGGATCGTCACGGGCCGTCCGCCATCGTCCGGCACCGTCACGGTCGTCGTTGCGAACTTGGTCCGCGAATCCGTGGTCCGGAGAGCCTCCGCGGCCGCGAGCACCCCGCCGGGCTCGGATTGCAGTCCGCCGTCGACCAGTCTCGTGATGCCCGCCACGACCCTGGCGACCGGCAGACGGGTCCCGATGAGCCCCGTCGAGAGTGCCAGGGTCCGCTCGACCGGGATGCGCAGAGCGGCCGCGACGGCGGCACAGACCTCGGCCTGGTCCGCGGCGCCAGCGGCGCCGGTCGCCGCGTTGGCGCAGCCGCTGGTGGACACGATCGCCTGGGTCCAGCCATAGCGACCCCGGCCGCCGGGCTCCGTGGCGGCAAGGTGCGCCTGGCTGAGCGTCACCGGCGCAGCGGCAAACGTATTGGGTGTGAAGACCGCCGCGACCGGGGCCGGTCCGCCGGGCACCGCAACGATCATCAGGTCGGGTCGGCCGGAGGCCTTGACGCCGGCCGTGGTTCCGCCGGCGAGGAACCCCACCGGGATGTCGGTCGCGTTGGCGACCTTCGGCAGCGTGGACTGGAGCGCTGCGAGGCCATCCTCGGCGCGGGTCTCGGTCGTCACGGCGCGCCTACGGGGCGAGCGGGAGGGTGTCGAGGCCAGCCGTCTCCGGCAGGCCGTGGACGAGGTTGAAGGCCTGGACCGCCTGCCCGGCGGCGCCCTTGACGAGATTGTCGATCACGCCGATGGCGAGGATCCGGTTGGTGCGGGCGTCGTGTCGGACGAAGACGTTGGCCCGGTTACTCCCCAGCACGTGCTTGGTGGATGGTGCGGAGGCGACCACCCGCACGAACGGCTCCTCCTTGTAGGCGTCGGCGTAGAGCGCGTCGAGCTCCGCCTGGCCAACCGCCCGGGTGGGGCGGACGTGGCAGGCCGAGAGGATGCCGCGCGTCATGGGGATGAGGTGCGGCACGAAGTCGACGGCAGCGGCTCCCGGATTGGCGCCCGGCGCCGGCGAGAGCCACGCCAGCTCCTGCTCCATCTCGGCCACGTGGCGGTGGCCGTTGACGCCGTACGCCTTCACGTTCTCATTGACCTCGGAGAAGAGCATCTCCGCCTTCGCCTCGCGTCCGGCTCCGGACACGCCGCTCTTGGCATCCACCACGAGATCGGCGATCAGCCCGGCGCGGGCCAGGGGAGCGAGCGCGAGCAGCGTCGCCGTGGGGTAGCAGCCGGGCGTGCCGACGATGCGCGTCGAGGCATCCGCCAGCCCCGACAGCTCCACTCGGTGCAGCTCCGGAAGGCCGTAGACGGCCTCTGCCAGCAGGTCGGTCGCGCCATGGTCGAAGTGGTACCAGCGCGGATAGTCGGCCGGGTCGCGCAAGCGGAAGTCCGGCCCGAGGTCGATGATCGTGGAGCCCCTGGCCACGAGATCCGGGACGAGGCCCGCCGCGGCGCCATGGGGCAGCGCGAGGAAGACCGCCTCCCCGTCGGGCGTCTCCTGGTCGATCTCGAGGCCGGTGGTGGCAAGGTGCGGATGGACCGACGCGATCGACTCGTGGTCACGGCCCCGCCCCACCAGCCCGACGATTCGGACGTTCGGGTGCCGGGCCAGGATCCGGACCGCCTCGCCGCCGGCATAGCCGGTCGCGCCGATCACGGCAACCGTGATGCTCCGCCCCGCGGGCTCCCCATGGGACCGATCCACGGAGGCCACGGCGGACGGGCCGAGACGCGCGCTCACGGGCGCACCTGACCGCTCTCGGGCAGTCGTCCCAACGGGTTCGCCGGTGCCGGGGTGGATCGTCGCCATGGTCGCATGACTATACGTACTCCTGCATAAGAATGCAAAAATGCCCGCGGCTGGCGGCCGGACACGCCCCTGCCCACCAGATCGGCGCGGTCAGGCCGCCCCGTCCAGCGTCGCCGGCCGGCCGGGCCCGGTCACCATGACCTCACCTTCGGCGACGACGGGTGGTTCCGTCCGGACGTCGATCACACGATAGCGATGGTGGATCGCCGTGGGGCCGGCGCTCAGCATTGCGCTCACGGGGCAGTACTTGACGGCCGAGAGCTCGATGCACCGCCGGACCTGGGCCACATCGACGATGCCCGTCACGACATGGATGAGGTCGATCCGATCGAAGACCTGCGGGTACTCGGCCCGCTGATTGGCCGTGACCTCGA
>VGPE01000124.1 GCA_016875645.1 Chloroflexota bacterium | reverse complement strand
GGGCGGTCTCCCGGCCCGCGAGGTGCGCCTCAGCGTCCGGCGCGCCTGAACGCTTCCGCGCGCCCAAGGGCTACGGCGCGCCCGACACCCTCCCGCGAGCGCGGCCTGGCCCCGGGCACGGTCCCGCGACCGGGTGGAGAGCCGCTGCTTGCTATCATCGCCGCCTGCCAGCCGTCCATTCGACACCTCGCTCGCGCAGGCCTCCCTCCGTCACGGGGGCAGGGGCAGGCGGCACCCCACCAGACCCTCGAGGGATGCATTGGCCGTCCGACTCCACCTGAAGCTGGGCCTCGTGCCCGAGGCCGATCGCCTGTCCGACTCGCCGGACGCGATGGTGGTGGTCGAGCCCAACATCGGATCGATCACGCGGACGAAGGGCAACCTGTACCTGCTGGTCACGTCGCGGACCGGGGGCAGTCGGGTGGCCGAGGCCACGGAACTCGTCGCTGAGACGATCCGGACCGAGTACTACTACGACGAATCGGCCGGCATCCGCGTCTGCATCCGCAAGGCGATCCAGCTCGCAAACAAGCGCCTCGGGCACCACCGCGACCGCCTCGGGATGAGCGACGATCCAAGGGTCCAGGGCCCGATCGGCATCGCTCTCGCGGTCGTCCGGGCGAACGAGCTGTACGTGGCGACGGTCGGTCCAGCCGAGGCGTACCTGATCCGGCAGGCGCGGATGTCGACGCTGCCCGACCCGCATCGCGAGCGCGGATTGCCGTCGGGCGAGCTGGAGCCCGAGATCTGGCGAGGCGAGATCTCGATCGGCGATTCGCTCGTGTTGATCTCCCGGAACGTCGTCGCTCGCCTCGGCCCGGACGAACTCAAGGAGGCGATGCTCACCCTCCACCCGCAGTCGGCGATCGAGCATGTTCACCACCGGTTCATCACCGCGGGCGGCGTCGGCAGCGACGGGGCGGTGGCCTTCGAGGCGACCGAGGTGCCGATCACCTCGCGATCCAGGACGCTCGTACCTGTGCGCCCGCCCGAACCGCTCGCCGGAGCCCCGGACCGCTCGCCGATCCCGCTCGCTGACAGCGTCTCGGACGGCATGGCGGCGCTCGGTTCGGGCGCCGGGCGCGCGCGCAACGCGGCCGGTGGCGCCTTCACCGGGCTGATCGACCGCCTCCTGGACCTCCTGCCCCGCCGGCGCCCGAAGCCCCGCCGAGTGAATCCCGTGGCGGCCCGGCGGGAATCGCAGCGCCGTGCGGCGCTGGCACTGCTGGCATTCGTCGCGCTGGTGAGCGTGTTGGGCCTCGGCGTCTACTTCTTCGGCGGCGCACGCCCGGCGGAGCGGCTGGACTCCATCACGGCTGCCCAGCGGGCCCTCGAGCGGATCCGGGCGAACGTCGCCCAGGTCTTCGGGGCCGGCGTGGACCTGGTCCGAGACGACGAGCAGAAAGCGCTCCGCCTCCTGACCGACGCGCTCGCGCAGATCAGCCAAGCCAAGTCGGCTGGCGTCCCGGAGGAGACGCTGGTTCCGCTCCGGCGGCAGGTCGTGGGCGGCCTGGACCGCATCTACCGGATGGTCACGGTTGCGTCGCGAACCCTCATCAACTTCGGGGGGACGGTCGCGAACGCGAACCTCACAGACCTCGTGCAGGGGCCCGACGGCGCGCCGTTCGTCCTCGATCGTGGGACCAACGCCGTGTACCGCATCGATCCCAAGACCCGCAAGGCGTCCGAGATCCTCAGGAACGGCCAGGCCATCGGCGACACGAAGGCCGCCGCGCCGCGCATGCTCGCCGTCGGCGGCCGCGACCTGCTCATCCTCGACGCGAAGAATGTTTTCTGGCGCTGGCGGCCGGTTGACGCGCGCGGCGACGGAACGCTCGCCAAAGTCGCCGTCCCGGGCTCATCCAGCTGGGGCACCGACATCCGTGCGATCGGGACATACATCCGCAGCGCCGAGCAGGGTCTCTACAACCTGTACGTCGTCGACCCTTCTGAGCAGCAGATCCTGCGCTACTCGCCCGCCGCCGATGGGAGCGGCTATCCGGCCGCCCCGAGCGGGTTCCTCGCCACGGCCCAGGACCTCGACACGGTGGAGGGCATGCACATCGACGGGGACGTCTACGTCGCCGCCGACGGTGAGCTCAGGCGGTTCGTGGGCGGCCAATCCGGCGGCTGGGAAGCCGAGCCCCCGCGCGACGAACTGCTTCGGCCGGCCCCCAGGTACGTTGACGTGACGTCCACCGGTGAGCGAGGCGCGGGCCTGCTCTACGCGTACGACAAGTCGAACGCCCGCGTGATCGCCATCGACAAGGCCACCGGCGAGTACCGGGAGCAGTTCCGGGTGACGCTTGCGCCGGGCTGGCGCGACATGCGCGGCATGTACGTCACGCCCGGTGGCGAGGACGACCCTGCCACGATCACCTGGATTGACAGCAAGCGCGTCTACACCTCCGTCCTGGCGCCCATCCCAACCGCCCCGGGCGCCTCACCCGCGGCGTCGCCGGGGAGTTCCGCGGGCCGCTCACCGACAGCGTCCGGCGGCACGCCGCGGCCCACACCGACGCCCGAAGCGTCAACGGACTCCGCGGCCGCACAACCGTGATGCCGCCGGTGGCCCGGGTTCCCGACCCGGCCTGGCCGCCCAGTGCTCGGGTCGCTCGCCGTCCCCGGCGCCTCACCAGGCCCCTCCGGCCGGCCGGCCCGACCCGCGTGGGATAATCGCGCCATGTCCGGACTCGTCGAGATGGTGGTGGAGAGCGTTCGGGTCCACATGCTCTCGAGCCAGCACGTCGTGATCCTCAAGGAGAGCGACCGCGAGCGCTACCTGCCCATCTGGATCGGGCCCTGGGAAGCGAACGCCATCGCGATGCGCCTCCAGGGGCTGACGCCGGAACGGCCGCTGACCCACGATCTCTTCGCGTCGACACTCGCGGAACTCGGCGTCGAGATCCGCCAGGTCATCATCGCCGACCTGACCGACGAGACGTTCCACGCGCGCCTGCTCCTTGCGTCCGGCGGGCGGCTCATCGAGATCGATTCGCGACCCTCCGATGCGCTTGCTCTCGCCGTTCGCGCGGGGGCGCGCATCTTCGCCTCGGAGGCCGTGCTCACGCGGGCGGCCGTGGAGCCCGAGGCGCGGTCGGTCGAAGCGCTCGAGATGACGGGCGAGGCGACCGCGGATCCGCGCCTGGACGTGTTCCGCGAGTTCGTCAACTCGCTGGGCGTCGACCCGGAGTCGGAGCAGCGCGAAGGGCCCGCGCCGGACTGAAACGCGGATGGACCGCGCCAGGAGCCCGCGCGCGTCAGCCCCGGCCCTCGAGCAGGGGCGTCCCACGGTGCAGGGCGCGTGAGCGATTCGCCCACAACCGCAGCCGCAATCCCCAGAAGTCCCTGACAGCTCGCCAGATCACGCTCGGCTTCGCGCCCGACGGGGAGCCGGCCGTCCGGGGATAGTGCGCAACGCCCACCTCGGCGATGCGGCGCCCGGCGGCGGCAAGCCTGATCAGCAGCTCCGCCGAGAAGAAGGCGCCGCCCGACTCGATGCGGATGCCCTGGAGCGCCTCTCGCCGGATGAGCTTGCAGGCGCAATCGATGTCGCGTATCCGGACTCCGAAGAAGACCCGGTTGGCTAGGCGGTAGAGCCGCGCGTACAGCGTCCGGATCGGCGGGTCGGCGCGGCGGATCCGGAACCCGACCACGACGTCGGGCCGGTCGGCCTGCTCGATCCGGGTGATGAGACCGCCGAGGTCGGCCACCTTGAACTGGCGGTCGCCGTCCGTAAAGCCGATTGCGCCGTAGCGCGCCGCGCGGAAGCCCGAACGGAGTGCCGACCCATAGCCGAGATTCGTCGGGTGGTGCACCACGCGCACGATGTCGGGGTTCGCCTCGGCGAGCCGGTCGGCGATCTGCGGCGTTGCGTCCCGTGAGCCGTCGTCGACGACGATGATCTCAAAGCGGTCGGCCAGGGCGGGCAGCGTCGCGAGGGCCTCCTCGACCAGGCCCTCGACGTTGGCCGCCTCGTTGTGGGCCGGGAAGAAGTAGGACAGCTCCCCGAGCCGCGCGCCGGTGCCCACGGCCGGCAGGATCTGGCTCGCGGTCATGAGCCCGAGGATCCGGCCTGCCGCGCCCCGATGACGCGCAGGAGTGGCTGCTGGGTCGGCATCTCGATCCGTTCCAAGTGGTAGCGCGCCTCGACGCGGAGGAGCTCGTCCTCGTCGAGGCGGACGAGATAGATGGGACGCCGGCCGAGCTGGGCGTCGATCACGTCTTCGAGATCGCCCAAGTCCAGGTCAAGGCGTGTTCGATCGTCGATGATCCAGACGTCCGGCCGCAGACCCTCGATGATCTGTACGTACCATAACGTGGTGGAGTAGCTCCACCAGCTCACGATGATCGCGTCGGGCTCGACCGCCTCCATCGCGGTCCGCGCCCACTGGCCCGCGATCGTGTTGCGCGACTGGTCCACCGCCTCGTGGCGCTCCGGCAGCGCCTGCAGGGTGGGAATGAGCAGGCTGGCCGCCAGGGCCAGCTCCAGCACCAGTGCGCCGATCCCGGCTGGGTTGGCGTTCAGCCCACCTGCGGCGTCCGGCGATTCCCCCGGACCCGTCGCCGGCCGCATCGCCAGCGGCCGGGAGACGAATGTGGCCGGCGGGATCCCGCCGTCGGTGGCCGGGGGCAGAACGGAGCGAGGGGTGGTGGGATCCGCGAACGCGAGCACCGCGTCGATCAGTGACCCGGCGAGGATGGCAATCCAGGTGAGGGCCAGCAGCGCGGGCACCAGGTAGTAGCGCTCGATGTCGGCGTTGACATACGAGGCGGCGAACCAGACCGTGACGGCGAACCCGACGCCCGTCAGGAGCGCGTACCGCGGCCGGCGGATCAGCGTGGCCAGAAACCCGAACGGCACGAGGAAGAGCAACGGGCCGAGCTGCGCCTCGCCGAGGCGGACCAGGTCCGCGAACTTCTCGGGCAGCCGTTCGAACGGCTCGTAGAGGCTGGTGCGGAACTGCTCGGCGAGCACGACGTAGCGGAAGGCCTCCCACGTCGAGGGATCGCCGTACACGAGCGGTGCCCGGAAGGGTCCCGCGCGCAGCGGTAACTGGAGGTAGAGCAGGACCACGGTCGCGACGAGCGCGGCCGAAACCAGCGCGAGCAGTCGCGGCCGGGTGAAGACGCGTGGCTCAACCGCAGCCACGAAGAGCCCGATCCCCGGTGCGAGCAGCAACGTGAGCGTGTGATTGCCGAGGCTCACGCCGTAGACCACCGCGGCCGCCACCAGCCATCGATCCCTTCGGGGGTCGCGTCGGCGGCTCCGCCGTTCCCAGCCGAGCAGCAGGACGAGGAGAACTGCAGCCAGGAACAGGTGAAGCATGTGCGCGTCGGCGTGGGTCGCCAGGCGCCACACGATGGGCACGGTGCCGAACGCGAGCGCGATCGCGAGCGCCAGGAGCGTCCGGCCGGTGAGCTGCCGGACCAGGGCGACGGTGAGCGCCGCCGAACCCGACGCCAGCAGCGCCGAGAGGAGGTTCATCCGGAACGCCGGCTCGCCCAACGGCACGAGAAGCACCGACGCGAGCCAGCCGAGGAGGACGTAGGAGGGAAAGCCAGTGGGATGGAAGGTGCCCATCACGGGCGGAACCACCTGTGCCTCGGCCGTGTCCCAGTACCCGAGACCCGGGAGCAGGGTGTTCCGTGCCAGCACGAACGTCACCGCGGCCGCGATCGTTGCGGCGACGATCAGGAGGGGCCGGGCCGGATCGCCGGCGAGCCAGCCGCGGAGTCCGCGCCGGCCGAGCGGTGCCCGGTCCAGATCGTGGCGGATCACCATCCGAGGACGTTCCCCCAGATGACGCCCCACAGGTTGACCAGGATCGAGGCGCCGATCAGCAGCGCGGACGACCAGCGGACCCCGCCCATGCGCACGATCCCGAGGACCACCAGGAGCAGCGCAAAGGGAGCGAAGTCGTTGCTGAACCGGTAGCCGAACTGCACCCAGCCCTGGCTGAAATGCATCAGGTTGAGCACGGCGATCGCCACGACCGCGAGCAGAGCGCCGGCCACGAGGCGGTCACGAGCGAACGCCCGGACCGCTGGGATCGTAAGCAGGTAGGCCGGGCTCGTCAGGAGCAGGCTCATGCCGACGTCGCGCGGGACCACGAATGGGCAATTCGCGTCGAAGGGCCCGCGCACGGACATCGGTCCGCAGTCCGGCAGGATCGCCGGCAGACCACCCAGCATCAATGCCAGGTTCTGGGGGATGTAGCGCACATCCTCGATGGACCACTCGGGGTTGTAGTTGAGGTGCGGATAGCCGAGCGCCTCGAGCTGGTAGAGGTACTCATAGGCCGGATGGAACAGGTGGCCGGTCGTGAAGAGGTTGTAGAGCACGAGGCCCGCGATCGGGATCGCCGTGCCGAGCCCGGCCGAAACGGTGCGGCCGACGAACCCGCCGCGCCCGACCAGCATGAGGAACGGGAAGCCGAACAGGACGGGCAGGCGCGCCGTGGCTGCCAGGCCAAGCGCAAGCCCGGCCAGGAATTGGGTCCGATCCAGCCGTGCCACGAGCGCGCGCGGACGGGGGAGCAGATCGCGCAGGCGGGGCAGGTCCTCCGGGACCACGTGGGCGCCGCCCACTGCCTCGGTCACGGCATCGTCCGCCGCGGCCCTGTCGCGGCGCAGAGCCAGGCCGACCGCCACGGCTGTGAGCCCCACGGCAACCACGTGCGCGAAGTACCAGGTGGTGCCGAGCTTGGCGGTGTACCAGAACACCGTGCCGAAGGCCAGGAAGACCGTGGCGGACGCGCGGACGGCGGTCCGCACGCGAAGGCCGCCGAGCATCCACCACACCAACCCGACGTCGGCGGCGCCGATGATCGCCGCCAGCAGCTGGGCGTTGGCCTCGAGGCCCCAGACCATGACGAAGGGCAGCAGCACGAGCGTCGGCAGTGGCGGGAACGGGATCAGCGCACGGCCGGTCGGATCGCCCGCTTCGTCTTCGAGGGGCAGCAGGTCGCGGTAGTAGTCGTTGTACGGCGCCCCCGGCCCGACGACTTCCACGCACCCGGGCGAGGCATCGGACGCCGAGCAGACCGGGAAGCGAATACCGGCCTCACCCTCGAGCCACGCTGCCGCCTGCCACGTGAAGTGGGCGTAGAAGTTGTAGCGCGTCGGGTTGCTGACCACATAGACGATCAGCGCGAGGGCAGCCAGGGCCAGACCGAGGGCCGCGCGCCAGCGAACATCCGTCAGCCGCCCGAGAACCGCGGCGGGGTCGGAGGTCGCTCCGTGACCCTCGGCTATACTCCGATCCACCTCATTGCTCGTGCAGGAGACCGACCTCGTTGACAGGTCCCGCTTCGGGCGAGTCCGCGGCAGGCACGACGAGGCTCCGACAGATGATCGAACGGCGTGACGCCGCCCGCTCGATCGGAATCCTCCTCGCGAGCGGGCTGGCTCTCCGGCTCATCATTGCATACCTGCTGCCGGGGTCCGGGCTGAGCTTCGACCAGGGCGCATTCGAGTACTGGGCGAACAACCTCCGCGAGTTCGGCCCGTTCGGCTTCTACGAGCGCGGCTTCTTCGCCGACTACACGCCCGGCTACCTTTACGTCCTGTGGGCGGTCGGCCTCGTGGGCGACGTGTTCTCCCGGCTCGGAATCGAATCGGTTCCAGCGTTGGGCGGGGACTGGACCGGCGTCGACCTGCTCAAGCTGCCGCCGATCCTCGCGGACCTCGCGGTGGCCTGGCTGATCTGGCGCATGGCGCTCGACCTCGGCGTGCGCCGGCGCGTCGCACTCATCGCTGCGGCGATCTTCCTGTTCAACCCGATCACGTGGTTCGACAGCGTGATCTGGGGCCAGGTGGACTCGTTCGGGGTCGTCTTCCTCCTGCTCGGCGTCCGCGAACTCTGGCGCGATCGGCCGGAGCGCGTGGCGGTCTTCGCCACCCTCGCCGCC
>VGPE01000123.1 GCA_016875645.1 Chloroflexota bacterium | reverse complement strand
TCATGCGCCACCATGTTCCGGCCCGGATCGGCCTTCGGGCCATCCCGCTTCCCCCGTTTCCGTCGTCAGCCGCCTGGGCTCCCGCCCTGGCGGCGATTACCGACGCAGGCTCCTAGTGGTCAGGCACAGCGCGGGCATCGTCCTGTTCCGACGCTCGCCCGATGGCGCCGGTCCCCTGGAGGTCCTGCTCGGTCATCCCGGCGGCCCGTACTGGGCCACGAAGGACGAGGGCGCGTGGGGCATCCCGAAAGGCGAGATGGAGCCCGGCGAGGAGCCGCTCGCGGTGGCGCGCCGGGAGTTCGAGGAGGAGACGGGGCACCCGGCGCCGGTGGGCCGCGAGATCGCCCTCGGCGAGATCACCAAGAAGAGCGGCAAGGTCGTCACCGCGTGGGCAGTCGAGGGCGATCTCGATCCGGCTGCCGCGCACAGCACCACGTTCCAGATGGAGTGGCCGCCGAACTCGGGGCACGTGATCGAGGTCCCCGAGTTCGATCGGGTCGCGTGGTTCGTCACCGACGACGCCCGCACCCGCATGCGCGGAGCCGAGTGGCCACTCGTCGCACGGCTCATCGAGGCGCTGGAGACGGCGGCGAAGACGACGTAGCGGCCGGCCGCCGCCCCGCCGACCGGCGCCGCCTCGTGGCCTTTCGGCGCGCGGACACGCTCCGGCATCGAAGCAGCCGCGGCCGCATGGGCGCCTCTCGGCGCCGGATGAGAAACTCGGGCACCCCGCACCGAAGGATTCGATGACCACGGATTCGTTCGCCCGCAAGCGCCGCGATCCTGCGACCGTTTGAGTCGCGGCGTGGTCCGCGCGCCACCGCTGGGTCGTGGTCGCGGGCTGGTTCGTGTCGACGATCGGCCTGTTCGGGCTGGGAATCGTGGCCGGCGGGGCGGAGACCCGGGGCGCCACGGACCGGGAGGACCGCGCCCAGTTGGAGGCCCGGACCGCGTACGAGGTCTTCGGCGCATCCGGACAGGCTGAAGCACCCACCCAGACGGTCTCCCGCGTGATCGCGTCCCCACTGGGCGTCGCCGATCCTGCGTTCGCCGCCGCGGTGACGGCTGCGGTCACCCGCCTGCGGGAACTCACGGTGACCATCGATGGCGCCACGGAGCCCGTGTTCGAGCAGGTTCTCGATCCGCTGACGGGGCCGCCCCAGGCTGCACTCGTCGCCGCGGATGGCACGGCGGTCCGGATCGTGGCCCGGGCGTCCGCGGCGCCGCCGCACGCCGAGGCGCGGGTGGCCCCGGTCGGCCCGGCCATTGAAGCGATTCAGGCTGCCCACCCGGCGTTCGCGATCCACGGGCTCTCGGGCGCGCTCGCAAACCAGCAGATCAGCAAGATCGTCAACGAGGACCTCGACGGTTCGTTGCGGATCACGATTTCGCTCACGTTCGCGATCCTGCTGGTCGCGTTCGGGGCCGTCGCCGCGGCGCTGGTTCGGCTGGTCCTCGCCGTGACCGCGATCCTCGCCGCGTTGGGCCTTCTCGCCCTGTACAGCCAGGTCATCTACCCGACCAGCCCGTATGCGAGCCAGCTCGTGGTGCTGATCGGCCTGGCGGTCGCCGTCGACTACTCACTGTTCATGATCAGCCGGTATCGCCCGGAGGTCCGGGCCGGCCGCCAGCGGGAGGCCGCGATCCGGGTGGCGTCCGCGACCGCGGGGCGGGCGGTCTTCTTCAGTGGCGTTGCGGTCATCATCTCGATCGCTGGCCTGTTCCTGCTCGACGACCCGCTCTTCCGGTCGATGGCCATCGCGACGATCGCCGTCGTGGCGATCTCGGTCGCCGGATCGCTGACCTTCCTGCCCGCGGTGCTGGCCGTCGTCGGCGGCCGGATCGACTGGGGCCGGATCCCGTACTTCGGACGCCCGCGGCCCGAGGGCAGCGGGTTCTGGAGCCGGATCGTGCGGGGAGTGACGCGCCGGCCGGTCCTGCTCGGCGGCCTCGCGGCGCTGCTCCTGGTGGCCGTCGCGGCGCCGGCCTTGCGGCTCCATCTCGGCCAGAGCGACCTGTCTTCGTTCCCGGACTCGGTCGATTCCGTGCGGGCGATCCGGCTCATGAACGAGAAGTGGCCCCAGGGCACGACGCTCGCGCTCGATGTCGTCGTCACCCACGCCGATCTGCCGGCGACCCAGGCGGCGATCGACCGCTTCTCTGAGGCCGTGCTCACCATCCCGGGCCTGTCCGGGCCGCCGCGCCCACGTCTCTCGGCCGATGGGACCGTGGCGATGGTCAGCTACACGATGGCAGGAGGCCAGAACGACCAGGCCAATCGCGCGATCGTGCGCCAGGTCCGGACCGGGACCGCCCCGGCCGTGTTCTCAGGCCTTCCAGACGTCCGGGTGTACGTGTCGGGCGACGCCGCCTGGACTGCTGATTCCACCGCCGTCTACGAGGGCGGAATGCTCCAGGTGATCCCCTTCGTGCTCGGGCTGTCATTCCTCCTGCTGCTCGTCGCCTTTCGGTCGGTCATGATCCCGATCAAGGCGATCCTGCTCAACCTGCTCTCGACCGGCGCCGCGTACGGCGTGATGGTGCTCGTCTTCCAGGAAGGTGTCCTTCGCGACGTATTTCGCGTCCAGCCCGGGGTGATCGAGAACTTCGTGCCCGTGTTCGTGTTCACGATCCTGTTCGGGCTCTCGATGGACTACCACGTCCTCATCCTCACCCGTGTCAAGGAGGCGCGCGACCGGGGAATGCCTTCCACGGCTGCCGTGGAGCACGGGATCGCCATCACGTCGGGAACCATCACGAGTGCTGCCGCGATCATGGTCGCGGTCTTCTCGGTGTTCGTCACCCTCCAGCTCGTCATCATCAAGCAGCTCGGCCTCGGGCTGGCCGTCGCGGTCTTCATCGACGCGACGATCGTCCGGATCGTGCTGCTGCCCGCATCGATGCGCCTCCTGGGCGACTGGAACTGGTGGATGCCGCGCTTCCTGCGCTGGATTCCCGCGATCACCATGGAGGCCGAGCCCGAGTTCGAGGACGAGCCGCAGCCCGAGCCCGGGTCCGAGCCGGTCCGGGCGTGAGCGGCACATGATGCGTCAGTTGCAGTCCAGCGGAAAGAACGCCCGATGAGCCAGCCCGATTCCACCAGCGGCTCCGACGACCGAGAGTCACGCCAGCTTCGCGACCCGCTCATGAAGTTCGACCTCGGGCGCGAAATCGACCGGCTCACCGGCGAGCGCAAATGGGCCGACGACGGCAAGAACTCGATTCTGCTGGCCAAGGACGCACGCCTCCGCGTCCTGTTGACCGTCATGCGGGCCGGCGAGCGAGTCGGGGACGACGATGCGGAGGGCCCGATGACCATCCAGGTTCTGGTCGGCCGTGTCGTTGCCCGCCACCAGGCGGCTTCCGTGGACCTCGGGAATGGCGAACTCGCGACGATCGCGGCCGGCGGCTCCTGGTCGGTCGAGGCGGCCGCCGACAGTGCTGTCCTCCTGACGATCACCTGGCCGCCCTCGGACGCCGGCGCCTGATCGGACGCAGGGCATCGCCTGCGCTACCATTCGCGGGCGCCTGCGCGCCCCGCCCGCACCCTGTGGGCCCGTAGCTCAACGGCAGAGCAACTGACTCTTAATCAGTTGGTTGGTGGTTCGAATCCACCCGGGCTCACCACCGACTCACGCACGTCCGAGCGCAGGACTGGTGTCCTCCTGCCGGGCTCGACACGTCCCGCGTGGCCCGTGAAGGCGGAACGGCCGGCGGGAGCACCCGCCGGCCGGACCAGGATCGCTGGGGACGCCGGGCTCAGACCGTGGCGCAGCCCGACTCGTCGGGGAGCAGCGGCCGCACGTAGATCGAGTAGGACTTGCCCTCGCTGGTCCACGGGGTCAGGGTGTTGGCCTTCGCGATGAGCGGCAGGAGCGTGTCGAGGTCGGCCCCCTCAACCACGCCGCACTGGACCTGGAACCCGCCCGGCTCGCCCTGCATGGAGCCGAACTTCGCGAGCGGGGCCTTGAGCGGCCAGGCGATCGGATCCTGCTCCGGGTTGTTCTCGTCGACGAACGGGGGCTCGTCCGAGACGAAGACCCGCACCGCGTGCGGCGTGTAAGGATGCTCGGCGGTCAGCTCGGATTCGCCCGCCAGCTTGGGCAGGTCGGTCACGGCCTCGAGGAACGCGCGCAGGGCCTTGCGGGCCGCGGCGTCCTCTTTGCTCAGGTTGGGTCCGGCCATCTCCGCCTCGGCCAGCGCGTAGGCGCTGATCGTGTGGGTGCCGCCACCGGCGTTGAGGATGAAGGTGGTCGTTGGGGCGTCGGCCACCAGGCCACCGTCGTCGTAGTGCCGGTCGGCGCCCAGAAGTCCGGCCTCTGCAGCCGCGGCCAGGACCTTCTGCAGGCCCGCCTCGGTGATGGTCCGCACCCAGAGCGGCGCAAGGACGGGTCCGGGGTAGATCGCCGGCACGGCGCCCTGGACGATGACCCGGCCGTCGCCGTAGATCGAAAGGACCGGCAGGGTCGTGAGAATGACGTGCGGCGGCACGAAACCACCGTCGATCGTGATCCGCAGGACGAGTGCGTCCCTGCCCGTTGGATGCTGGATCGGCGGCTTCGCCGGCGAGCCGGTGGGGGGCGCGGACGGCGAGGAGCCCGGCAGCGAGGCGCCGGGGCCCGCCACGCAGGCGGTCAGTGACACTGCGGCCAGGAGGAGGCCGGTGAGGTGGGCGATCCATCGCATCAGGCGGTTCTCCAACGCGGGTCGGGACACGACTTCCGGGCCACGATGGCCGAACTGCCGTTCAGGACGCACGCGCGGTTTCCGCGGTTCCCGTATCAAGCGCATCGCGGCAGGCAGCCATGCCTGCGCCGACGTCCGCCAGGTCGCCCGGCACGGAACGGGGAGGCCGACTTCCCTGACCGCATGGGGCCGTCCGGTGGCCCCACATCGAGTAATGGGGCACGCGGCGAGGCCCAGCGGGCGCCCCGGCTATTCGATCGAGATCTCTTCCCGGACGGCGCGGCTCGTGGACTTCGCGTCCGACTCTTCGAACCGCTTGATCCAGAAGTCGACCAGCGCCCGCATGCCGAGGAGCTGCTCCCGGCCGGCCGCGCGGAAGTGCCGGCTCGCCTCGGCCGGCATCAGCGTGCGCAACCAGCCGGCCGACCGGACAGGCCGAGCCTCGAGTTGACTCAGGCGCTCCTCCAGCTCCCGGATCCGCGCCGCTTGATCGCGGGTCTTGTCGTTCATCAGCCCGTTCCTCCGGTGGGCGGCCGTGCCGCGAACTGCACCTTGAGCGTCCTGTCCTCCATGCGCGCACCGGTCGTCGGCGCGTCGACGAGCGCCCGCGGCAGCACGAGTGTCCGTCGCCATGCCCCGACCTGGATGACCAGTTCGTCGGCGTGCCGCGACAGGCCGATCTCGTCCTTCGTCGCAAATGGCAGCTCCAGGCTCAGCGCGTAGCTGCCGTTCTCGCGCCGGATCGAGTACGGGCGCCCGCGGTAGAAGATCTGCGTCGGGTCCTCGTCGCCGAAGAGCGACTTCCCGAGCTCCCGCAGCAGGTCGATGCCGACCATCTCCCGGTCGAACCAGGGCACCGAACGCAACGGCACCGGTGCGAAATCCTGAATCACATTGGGCAGGTATGCCTGTTGTGCCTCGCGGAGCGGCGCGAAGTAGCCGCCGACCTCTGCTGGGATCACCCGGTTGCAGACGACGAGGTCGCTGGGGTACCCGTACAGATGGAAGTAGGTGAACGAGCGCTCTGCCTCCGCGATCGACATCTTCTCGAGGTTCAGGACGACCCGGACCGTGCTCATGTCGGGATCGGCCAGCAGAGCGTGGACCCGCTGGAGGCGGCCAAGCTGTCGTTCGGCGGCCTCAAAGACCGCCACGTCGGGCACCGGCACGCCGATGACCTTCTGCAGCAACGGCCCACCCAGCTTGGTCACCCGCCGGCTGATCGGCGCCACCCGCTCGACCCACCAGCGACTCGCCTCCGGCAGCGACAGCAGCCGCAGCGTCTCGCCCGTGGGCGCCGCATCCACCACGATCACGTCGTACTGGTCGCTCTCGAGGTGGTCGGCGATCCAGAGCAGGCTGCCGAGCTCGTCCATGCCGGGCAGGATCGTCATCTCCTCGGCCATCACCTCGTCGAGGCCGTGCCAGGAGAACAGCGTGGCGACGTAGCTCTGGATCGTGCGCCAGTAGCGCTGGACGTTGAAGTAGACGTCCGGCTCCTGCGCGTCGAGGTTCGGCAGAATCCGGCGCGGCTCCGGACCGAGCGGAACATCGAGGGCGTCCGCAAGGCTGTGTGCGATGTCGGTCGAAAGCACGATCGTGCGGTAGCCGCGCTCCGCGGCCAGGACGGCGCTCGCCGCCGCGACGCTCGTCTTGCCGACGCCGCCCTTGCCCGTGTAGAGGAGGATCCGCGGCATCGCTCCGCCGCATCAACCAGCTTCGCTGGGTCACTCGACCGGCGCGCCCGACCCCCGGTCGGCCGACAGTACCACGCGATCCGGGCCACTCCGGTGGCCCGCCCGATCAGCGCCCCACGGTGACCGCGAGCTGCAGGAAGGGCACGGCCCGGCTCGAGACCCGAACGCCGCCGACCACCGCGTCGACCTTCCAGGTTGCCGGTCCGGCCGTCACCGGGCGCACCGCGATGCCGACGTCCGTGCTTGTGCCCGGCGGGAGCGGCGAGCGGAGGTAGGCCCGGCCGATCGGCGTTCCACCCGAGGCGGAGCCGTCGTACGGGCTCCGCCGGGGGACGCTCCCGACCACGAGCGCGGAGCCAGCGGGGATCGCGGTCGTGCCGTTGTTCGTGACCCGGACGCTCACGGTGGACGTCTGGGCCACGCGCGCGGTCATCGCCATTGCGCCCGCGAGAGGGTCCAGCCGAACTCCGATCGTTCGACCGGACAGCCAGCCGACGATGCCGTCGAAGTAGGCGTTCGCGAGAAGTGTCCGGACGGTGGGCGTGCGCAGCATGCCGAGCTCCGTGGCCTCGCTCAGCGCCAGCGATTCGACCAGGGCGGCCGGCATCTGCAGCGAGCGCGGCCGATACGTCGCGTGGTACGGGCCCAGCAGGTAGAAGTGGCGGCCAGGCGGAAAGCTTGCCGACGCGAACCGGAGGTAGTCGTCGGTCGGGTTGCGCGCCTCCGGCGGGAAATGCGGATCGCCGACCGTCAATTGCCACTCCGGGGTCTGAAGCGGCGTGAGCGCGGCGACATGGGCATCGAGGATGCCGGCTGCGAGCGTGCGCGAAGGCCCGGGCCAGCGGCAGCCGACTCCGCAATAGAACGCCTCCGTCCGGCCGCGGCCGTCCGGGATGAAGTTGTTGTGGACCGACACGAACAGGTCCGCGCGGGCCCGGTTCGCGTCGTCGATCCGGGCCAGGTAGTCGTCGGTGCCGTTCACCCTGCCGTCACCGTTGCGGTCGATGCGAGCCACGTTCGCCGGCACGTCGGCGGTGCGGGACATCGATACGCGGACGCCGGCCGCCCGCAGCATCGCCGCCAGGCGCAGGGCGATGTCGAGGTTGAGGACCTCCTCGCGAACGAGCCTCTCGTCCGGCGCCCGAACCTCGACGCCGCCCGGCGCGTCGCCCCCGTGCCCGGGATCGAGGAAGACGACCACCGCGCCGGGATTGAGCGGGTAGGGGAGCGCGGCAGCCCGGGCAACGTGGATCTCGCGGCTGAAGGCGCCGGCCGCCGCGACGGCGGTGACCCGGACGCGATACGGCCCGTTGACTGCGCCGGCGCCGTCCCAGGTGATCGGAGTGACGCCGGCAGGCAGGGGTGACGCAGGCCCGGGCAGGAGCGCCGCGATCGGCCGGCCGTCCCAGTCGAGCACCTCGACCGTGACCGACGCCGATTCCGAAAGGGTGAGGACGAGGTCCAGGCGGTCACGGTCCCCATCGCCGTCCGGTGTGAAGGCGCGGCCGCCGGGGGCTGCGAAGCCCAGGATGAGATCGCCGGGCTCGGCCCCAAGGGCAGGCGCCGCCGCTGCGAGGGTCAGGAGGACGGCCAGGATGAGCTTGATCGAGCCCC
>VGPE01000122.1 GCA_016875645.1 Chloroflexota bacterium | reverse complement strand
TCCCATCGCCACGAGGCCGACCGACCAGCCGATGGCACCGGCGTTTCCACTCGCCCAGAGCGCCGGGTAGCCGGGCACCCGGAACGCGGCCAGCGTGCTGCCCGTGGTCAGGAAGGCACGCGAGCGGCTTCGTACACCTCCGCGCGCCACGATCTCCTCCCTCCCTGGGCCGCACCGTGCCGCTGCCCGGATGTTCGGGACGACTGCGCGGGCCGGTCGCTACCCTACCCGAATTCCCGGGGCGTTCGTTTCCCTCCTGACCGATTTCGCCACCGCCGACCCGTGGGTTGCGATCTGCAAGGGCGTCATCCTGCGGATCGTCCCAGGTGCGCGCCTCCTCGACATCTCGCACGACGTTCCCGCATTCGGCGTTCGCGCCGGTGCGTTCGTGCTCGCCGCGGCGCTCCCGGAACTTCCGGTTGGGACCCATCTGGCGGTGGTGGATCCGGGTGTCGGGACCGGCCGCGCCGTCCCATTGCGATCCGCGCCGCGCGCGGCGACTCCCTGGTCGGGCCCGACAACGGGCTCTTGGTCACCGCCGCCGAGGCGCTCGGCGGCATCATCGCTGCCCATGAACTGGTCGACCCGCAGTACCGCGGACCCGCGACCTCCAACACCTTCCACGGCCGTGACATCTTCGCGCCAGCGGCGGGTCATCTGGCCCATCGCGTCCCGATCGCGGCGTTCGGGCCGGCGCTCACGCCCGACTCGCTGGTCCGGCTGGATCCGCCGAGCGTGACCGTCACCGCCGGCGCGCTCGCCACCAGCGTCCTCTACCTCGATCGGTACGGCAACGTCAAGCTCGCGGGCTCAGAGGATGACCTGCTCGGGGCGCTGGGTGCGCTCGCGGTCGGCGATCCGCTCAGCCTGGACTGGGCGGGCGCGGAGCACGCCACAACCTGGGGCCGCATTTTCGCCGACGCGCTGCCCGGCCGCAGCGTGCTGTACCGCGATTCGCTGGGGCTCCTCTCGCTGGCCGTGAACCAGGGCAGCGCCGCGGCGCTGCTGCGCCTGTCGCCCGACGCCCCGCTGCGTCTGCGCCGATGATGAGCGTCCGGGAGACGATCGAGCTGGCCGCGCGGGGCGAGCCGCCGCCCGTCGACGGCCTGGTCGAAGTCCAGCCACGCCCGTCGGGGGTCGTCGGTGCCGTGCTCGCCTTCACGGGCCACCACCTCATCGCCGCCGACGTGGAACCTGGCTGGGTCGCAGAACGGTTGCGGCCGTGGGACCTGGGCGCACCGTTGTCACCACCCTTCCTGGCCGAGCTCGCGGCCCGCCTCAACGCGCCTGCCGGCACGCTCGACGCGGTTTTGGTCGGCCCGCAGGCCCGAACCGAACCTGCCCTCGTCCTGCGCCACCTGGCTTGCGCCGCGGCGGCTCCGCACGTCCGCGCGGGTCCCCACGCCCGCGCCAACGAGCAGGTGTGGCAGACACCGGACGGCGCGGGCACCATCGTGCTGGGACGCGGCCTCGCCGGCCGCTGGGAGGTGCGCTTCGACGTCGAGCCATCTGCCCGCGGCCGCGGCCTCGGGCGGGCACTGGCGGCCGCGGCAATCCGGCTCGTGCCCGCCGGCGACCTGGTGTTCGGTCAGGTGGCACCCGGCAATGTCGCGTCGCTGCGCGCTCTGCTCGCGGCCGGCTATCAGCCGATCGGTGCCGAGGTGCTGTTCTTCGAGCCGGCCACCGGGCCGGGCGAACCGGATCCTGCTACGTCGCCTTGAGCGTGGACGCCTTGAAGACCTGTTGGAGCACGAACTGCCCATCCGTGGCCGGATCACTCAGGTTCGGCTGCGCGTTGTCGAGGACGATCGTCGGGATCAGGCGGACGCCGGCGAGCCGCGTCCCGACGAACGTCATCATGGTCATGTAACCCTCCTGGGTCTGGCGGCTCCAGTCCTGCCCGAACCAGAAGTTGCCCTGGCTGGCCACCGCGAGCCGGTTTCCGGACGTACCGCCCGGGGTCAGCGAGATCCCCCCGGCCCAGTGCGTGTCCGCGCCGATCACATGGTCCGCACCCGCTTCGTACATCTCCTCGCGCCACTTGACCATCTGGGCCGTGAATGCCGCCGTGTACTCGACCGTGCTCCATTGGGGCATGGCGATCACGACATCGGCCACCGCGCGCGCCGCGCCGATCGCGCTCCGGATCGTGGCGCTGTTGAGCGGCTGCACCCCGGCCGACGTCGCCGTGGCGGTGGCGGACCCCACCGCGCCGTTCCAGGCCACGAACGCGAAGCGGATCCCGCGCACCGTGAACAACGCCGGCTTCGCCGCCTCGGCGATCGTCCGCCCGGCACCGATTGTCTTGATCCCCGCCTCACGGAATGCGTCAACGGTGTCCCCAACGCCGGACAGGCCCGCGTTGGTCATGTGATCGGTACCGATCGTCGCAAGGTCGAACCCGGCCGTCTTCATCAGGGCGGCGACGCGCGGGTCGATCGTGAAGATGGTTCCCTTGTCATGGTGGCGCCAATTCTTCGAGATCGGGCACTCGAAGTCCGAGACGGCCAGCTCGGCGTTCTTGACCAGGTCCGTGACGGCGCCCTTGTTGCCGGTCCGCTTCGCGTCGATCACCCACCAGCCGAAGCGCGGATCCCAGCGACGGCCGGTGTACTGGGCCGTGCCGGCCTCCAGCATCCAGTTCCAGCCCTTCTTGAGGACGATCGTCTGGCGGCTCACGCCCCGGTCCGGGCAATTGACGCCGGTGAAGAGCAGAACGCGGACGTCACGCTTGTCGTAGGCGACCCACTCTGCCTTCCAGTTGGACGGCGTGGGGATCGACAGCGGGTAGGGCACGTTCCGAGATGGGGCCATGCCGAACAGGTCGCTGCCGCCGAGCGGGACGACCTTAACGCGCGGCGTGACGAACCCCGGTGGGACGAGCCCGAAGCCGGTCCCAGTCGCACCCAGGCGGCCGGCGATGGACCCCACCTGGACGCACGGCGCCCAGCCGGTCTGCCTGGTCTTGAGTGCGGCGGCGATTCCGGCCTCGGTCCCGCAGGGGACGAGAACGTCGCCTGCCCTGAGTTTCGCGACCAGTTGAGCCGTGGTCAGGGCGTTGGTCGTGTAGTTCGTGAATCCCGTCACGACGGCGAGAACCATCGTGGGCGGCTTCGTGATGGCCGGCTCGGCGGTCGTCGAAGTGCCATCCGATGCGACCGGGGCCGGGCCTGAGCTGCCCGTCCCCGCCGACGCCGAAGCGCCGGTTGCAGGCCCGGCGGTGGCCGCGGCCACGGCGGTGGCCGGCCGGCCCGGGGAGGCCTGGCTCGACGGGACGGCGGCACTGTCGCACCCGGCGACGATGCCGAGGAGCAGGAGCAGCGCGAACGCGCGCCGTGCGGTTGTCACGAACTCAGCATAGCCAGCGGCCCTCATCCACCGCGTTCGAGGCGCAATTCGAACTCGAACACGGCCCGGTCTGCCACCGTGAACAGGCCCTGGTTGGTCGAGATGCCGAAGTCGGCGAGGTTGAACTCGATCGCCGCGGTCACGATCCAGCGGGTGCCGTCGAAGGCCATCCGCGACGGGACCACCACGTCGCGCGACTGGCCCAGCAGCGTCAGCCGGCCTGGGAGCGAGACGATCACCCCGGGCCGCAGCAGATCGTCAGGTGGCAGCGCGACCGGCCGTGTGATGATGAACTCCGCCTCGGGATACTGGTCAACCTCGAGGAGTTGGCGCACCCGGTTGTCGACCAGTTGATCGCCGCTGCGCAGGTCGCGCATGTCGCCCACGAATTGCGCCTCGGCGATCACGATCTCACCCCGTCCCGGCTCGACGCGGGAGAAGCCCGTGATCGTCGTGGTGCGCCCGACGACCTCCGATTCTCCGAAGAAGGCGACGTCGATCACGACGCGATAGCCGGCCCAGGAGCCGTCGGCCGGCCGCCAGATGCCGACGAGTTCGCTCGTCACCGGGGCGGCCGTGCGCAGGGCCGTCGGACCTGGGACCGGGGCAGTGGTCGGTCGCGCGGTCGGCGCCAGCGATGCCGTGGCCGAGAGCGTCGGGCTTGGCGCCTGCGTGTCGGTCGGCCGCGACGTCGGGCTGGGCTTCGGACGGACGTCGTCCCGGAGGACGAGGTAGACCGTTGCGCCGACGCCGACCAGCGCGACGAGGAACAGCGCGCCGATCAGTGCCGCGTGCGAGCCGGGGCGCGGGTCAGGGCGCGTCAGCGGACGAAGACCACCCGGAAGTCGACCGTTGCACGGTCGTCTGCCCGTGCCAGGCCTCCCGCCGCGACGAGGGGGATGCCGTAGTCGGTGAGAAGCGGCGCGATGCGGCCCGTGAAGGTGAGCCGGCTCGTTGACCCGACGACCTGTGCCGGCACGATGACGCGCCGCGTGACGCCGTGGAGCGTGAGATTGCCGACGAGTGTGACCGAGGCCCCGGCCCCGAGCGCGCGTGCGCTGGGCAGCGCGAGCGGCGCCAGGAGCACGAAGGCCCCGTGCGGATAGCGTGAGACCTCGAGCAGGCTGGCCGCCTGCCGGTCGTAGAGCGCGTCTCCGGCCGTCGCCTTGCGCAGGTCGGCGGTGAAGCGGGCGGCGGTGAGTCGCTCGCGGCCTGAAATGAGGCGGACCTGGGCCGAGCCCGTCACCGCGGTGGTCCGGCCAGCGATGGTCTGGGCCCCCGCAAAGGCGACGCGGGTGACCACGCGGTAGCCGGTGTGGGATCCGGCGGTGACGCGCCAGTTGCCGACCAGGGCGCCGGTGGTGCCGATGACGGTCGGCGCCGTGGCCGGATCCGGCACGCCGGCGTAGGCGCCCGCACCGGACGCGGGCAGCCCCAGGACGACTGCGAGCGTGAGCGGCGCGACGAAGCTTCGGATGGAGCCACGCATGCCCGCGATTGTGGCCGACGAACGCAACTCCCGCCTTGGCGGACCTTGAGCGTCCCGACGGTTCCGGCACCCCAACGACGACCAGCCTGTCCCGGATCGGCCCCCCGGTGCCCCGGATGGCCCGGGCCAGGTCTCCGCCTCGATGAGGGCCTTCATGTGAGCCGGAAGACCACGCTGGGCGGCTGATCGAAGGTCTGCGACACTTCTGCCTGCATGACTGGTGCTCCCGGCAAGACTCGGCGCGCGATGGTAGGGACAGGCAGCAATCGGCGGCAGGTTCCGTGATCGCCCTCCGCGAGGGCGCGACGCTCGCGACGATCCGCCGGTGAGGGCGTCGCGGACCGAAGCTCTGCCAGAGGCCGCTCTCTACGCCCCGGTCAAGGCCCTCCTCGAGTCCCAGGGCTACCTCGTCAAGGGCGAGGTCGTCGCCTGCGATGTCGTGGGCGTCCGCGGCGACGAGCCGCCAGTCGTCGTGGAGCTGAAGCGAACGTTCGGGCTGGATCTCGTGCACCAGGGCATCGACCGGCTGGCACTGACCGACGCCGTCTACCTGGCCGTGGGGATATGGCCGCGCCGGCCGGCCGAGGTCCAGCGGCTCTGCCGCCGCCTCGGCCTGGGGCTGATCGTCGTGACGGACGGACGCGCCGAGCCGGTGGTGGATCCGCTCCCCTACCAGCCGCGCAAGAGCCGGAATCGGACGGGACGATTGCTCGACGAGCATCGTCGCCGAGTCGGGGACCCGACCGGCGGTGGCTCCGTTCGGCGGCCGATCATGACCGCCTATCGACAGGAATCCCTGCGCATCGCTGCCCAGCTCGAAGCCGGCCCTTCGACGCCCCGGGCCCTCCGCGCGGCCGGGGATGTGCCGCGTGCCGCGCGCATCCTCCAGACGAACGTCTACGGCTGGTTCGAGCGGGTGGAGCGCGGGGTGTACGTCCTCTCCCCCCGCGGCCGACGAGCACTCGAGGACGATCGCCACGCTTCGCCGTCAACGTGAGGCTGAGGCCGTCGAGTGGCAGACCTCAGTGAGAGGCCCCGGGCTCCGCAGCTCCTGGTCGCGCTCGTTCCAGGGTGGCTGCGTGGGGTGTGGCGCCCCCGGACGGACTCGAACCGCCGACGCAGGCCTTAGGACGGCCTCGCTCTATCCACTGAGCTACGGGGGCGCGGGGTTCGATGGTACCGCGGCCCCGCCGGAGGCCCGAACGGGCGTTCGGGCCCGAAGCCCTAGAATCCGGCCGTGACCGAGGTCGTTCTGTACCGCCGTGACGGCTGCCACCTCTGCGAGGAGGCGCGCGCGCTGCTGGTCGCCCTACTCGGCGAGCGGGCGCGGGCCGGACTCCCCTCTCCGCCCGTGGTCGAACGGGACATCGATACTGACCCGGCCTGGCAGCGCGCGTACTTCGCGTCAATCCCCGTGGTGGAGGTCGGCGAGCACCGCCTCGAGCTCGCGACGAGCCCGGCCCGACTGCGCCGCCTGCTCGCAACGCTGGACGGCGCGACCCCGGGGCCCTCGTCGTGACGGCTCTTCCCTTCGCGGCCGAGTCGGGCGGCACCGAACTCACGTTCATCGTCGCCATCGCGGCGGGACTGCTGAGCTTCCTCTCCCCGTGCGTGCTGCCGCTGGTGCCCGCCTACCTCGGGCAGATCACCGCGGTCGCGGTTGTCTCGGCGGCCGGAGCCCCGTCCGGCCGCCCGTCACGCTGGCTGGCGATGCGCCATGCGATCGCCTACGTCGCGGGCTTCGGCACGATCTTTACCCTGCTCGGCGTGACCGCGACCTACGCCGCGGGCCCGCTGGTTGATTACCTGCCGGTCCTGCGCCAGATCGGCGGCGTGGTGCTGATCGTGCTCGGGCTCAACCTGGCCGGCATCCTCCGGATCCCGGTCCTGGAGCGGGTCTACCGACCCCTCGACGCGGGCGCTGCGGCCTCGGTCGCGGGCATGACGGGCACCGTCGCACTCGGCAGCGCCGCGGGCGGCTCGGCCGGGCCATCGCGCGTCGACCGGCTGGGGGGCTGGGTCGTCGGCAGCCGGGGTGGCTGGCTCGCGACGTTCGGTCTCGGCGCGATCTTCGCCATCGGCTGGACGCCGTGCATCAGCGTGCTCCTGGGCGGAATGCTCACGCTTGCGGCGACGTCCGAAACGGCATTCCAGGGGGGCGTGCTCCTGATCGGCTACACGATGGGACTCGGGATCCCGTTCCTCGTCCTGGGGGCGCTCTATGACCGCGCGCCTCGTCTGCTGCGCCCGCTGATCGGCCACGGCCGCATCGTCTCGCTGATCGGGGGCCTGCTCGTCGTGGCGATCGGGGTCGCGATGCTCATGGACTGGCTGGCCCTGCTGCCGCGCTACTTCATGTTCAACACCGCGATCTGACGGTGACCGAAACCCCACCGGCGCCCTCCTCACCGGACCAGCGCGCCGCCGTTGGCGAACGCCACGGCCTCGTGGGGCCGTTCGGCGGGCGGCAGATCCTCGCCGGCGTCCTGATCGTCGTGGCGGTGGTCGTGATCGTCGTGGGCGCAACCGCGCCGCTCGGAACGGTGGGCGCCACAGGTCCGGTCGACCCGCGGCCAACGCCATACCTGATCGGCCCTGCGGTCGAGGGGCTGCGCGTCGGCGATCTCGCACCCGAGCTGGAGGTCACGCGGGCCGACGGCTCCGCGTTCCAGTTGACCGATCTGGACGGCCGGCCCATTCGCCTGGCCGACCTTGCCGGCAGGGCCGTGTGGCTCAACTTCTGGGCATCGTGGTGTCCGCCGTGCCAGGCCGAGACGCCCGTGCTTCGTGCGCTGGATCGCGAGTACCGCGAGCACGGGCTCACCATCGTGGGTATCAGCGTCCAGGAGACAAGCGTGGTGGATGTCGCCGCGTACGTGGCGCGCTATGCGCTCGGGTACACGATCGCCGCCGACCTCGACGGCGACATCTTCCGCCGCTACCGCGTCTACGGCCTGCCGACGCAGTTCTTCATCGGCCCGGACGGACGGATCGCGGGCGTGATCGCGGCGCCCCTGGACCTGGCCTCGGCGCGAGCGCGGATCGAAGCGATCCTGCCTCAATGAGCGCCCCGGCGAGCGCGGACCCGATCCCGCCTGCCAGCCCGGACGACCCGGCTCTGGTCGCGCGGCGGCGCCGGATCGCGAGCCTCTGGGGGGGCGCTGGCGGGCGT
>VGPE01000121.1 GCA_016875645.1 Chloroflexota bacterium | reverse complement strand
GGCGCTGGTATCGGTGACCGGGATGCGGTGGCACTCCCGCTCCACGCCGACCCTCCAGTGACCGGGAGGCGCTGACACTTGGCCCTCTGGGCGCTCGCCAAGGGGCCACGGCAAGGGGCCACGGGGTGGGCGCGTCGCGAGCCCCGTGGCCCGCCATGCATCGCACATCGATCAGGGCCACCGGTGCGCGGCGCTCGCAACGGTCCCTCCGGGTCCATGCCGCAAGCCCCTTCGGATCCGTGGAGCGATCGGCTGACGCGGACTCCTTCCCTGGAGCCCCGGAATCGATGCGCCGTTCGCGTCGCGAGGTCCACCGGGGCCCGAAGGGCGACTCGGCTCAGGCCACCCAGAGATCGCGGCTGATCAGCGAGTCCGGCGTGAGCAGCTGGGCGCCGCCCTCGGTGACCAGGACGACGTCCTCGAGCCCGTACTTTCCTTCCGCCTCCCAGAGTGGAAAGCGCCCGTCGTGGAAGAAGAACGGCTCCACCGCGAGCACCATGCCCGCGGCCAACGGCGTCGTGTTGCCGATCGAGAGCCCTGGCTGCTCGTGGATGTCGAGCCCGAGGCCATGCCCGATTCCCGACCAGCCCATGGCCTGGCACGCGGCGACCCATTCGGTATAGCCGGCTGCCCGGATGACCCGCTGCGACGCCTCGTACACCTCACCGCAGGGAACGCCAGGCGCGATGGCGTCGATGGCGGCCTGCTCGGCCGCCCGCGCGATCTCGAAGAAGCGGCGCCGGTCGGCGGTCGGCTCGCCCAGCGCGGCCATCCGTTTGAAGTCGCAGAAGTAGCCGTCGTATGTGCAGCCGCCATCGAACTGGAGCAGGCCTCCAGGCCGCAGGACCGACTCCCGGCGCGGGATGGAATCCGCCCAGAGCGCGCGGTGCGGGCCCGCGTAGAGCGATAGGAAGCGGATCTCGCCCCCGCCGGCTTCGTGCATCGTGGCCGCCATCACGTTCGCGATGTCGCGCTCCGTGGCGCCATCCTGGAGCGCCTCGAAGCCGGCCCGAACGCCCAGGCATGAGATGCGGCCGGCCTCGCTCAGTCGCCGGATCTCCTCGCTGGACTTGATCATCCGGACGGGCCAGACGACATCGCCGCAGTCGCGCCAGCGAGCCTCCAGCAGCCGCGCACGCAGCGCGTCGAAGATCTCGATGGAGAGCCCGAGCCGGGCGTGCGCCCCGAGCTCGGTCGCGATGGTGCCGGCGCCAAGCCCGAGCCGGTCCAGCCAGCCAACGAGCGCATCCACGAGCGAATCGCCGACGCGGCCGGTGTAGAAGCCGACCGGGAAGTCCCAGCGCACGACCGTCTCGACCCACGAGCCCTGCGCCTGGACCTGGTCGCCGTCGGGGACGAACACCGCCGGCGGCAGCTCCGGTGCCCGCGGGATGACGGCCGCATGGAAATAGGCGGGGATGATCCAGCCGAGCTCGTAGAGCGCGGTTGCATAGCGGACGTTGGTCTCGGAGGTCAGCAGGAGCGCGTCGACCCCGGCACGGTCCATCTCCTCGCGCAGGCGGCCAAGGCGCCGCTCGTATTCGTCGCGAGTGCAGTCGGCCAGGACACCGACCCGTTCCTGGGTCGAGATCTTGAGCGGCGCGCGCGCGGCCCCCGTCGCCACGGACTGGCTCAGGACAGCATTCCGGCGCGCGCGAGGTGCGCCCGGATCTGCTCGACCTCGTCGGGCGTGGATTTCGGCACCGGTGCGGCGGTCGTCGGGCCGCAGATCCCCATGAGATGGAGCGCGGTCTTGACCGCGGCGTTCCAGACCGGAAGGGCGTCAAACACGTCGACGAAGCGGTTCGTTTCCTCCTGGATCGCGAGGGCGCCGTCGCGGTCGCTGGCCTGCGCCCGCTCGTACATCTCCACGTACCGGCCCGGGATCAGGTTGGCAGGTGATGGCGTGGCCCCGTGCGCGCCCACCAGCAGCGCCGCCACGACGTGATACTCCATGCCAACCAGCACACGGAACCCGGTCTGCCGCGTCCGGAAGAGGACGTCCTGGACGTGGATGATGGATGCCGAGTCCTTCATCCCGACCACGCCCGGCAGCGCCGCGAGCCGCTCGATCGTGGTTGGCTCGATGTCTCGCAGGAGTGGCGGGACGTTGTAGAGCATCGTCTGGGCACCGGTCGCCTCCGCGATGGCGCGGACGTGCGCCTCGATCCACGACTGGTCCAGGGCCGAGCTGCCGAAGTAGGGCACGGTCGCGATGATGAAGTCGGCGCCGGCCGCCTGCGCGCGCCGGGCATGCGCGATCGCCTGCCGCGTGCCGACCGCCGACACGCCGGCGATCACGGGCACCCGGCCGTTGACCGCCTCGACGGCCGCCTCGATCGCGGCGGCGCGCTGGCGCTCATCGAGAAACGCGAACTCGCCCGTTCCACCGAGGACGAAGACGCCGTGGCTCCCGCCGGCCAGCACGTACTCGACCAGGCGGCCCATCCCGGCCCGGTCCACGTCCTCGGCCGGGGTCAGCGGGGTCGCGAGTGGCGGGATGATGCCCCGGAGGGCGTCACGTCCGAACATGCCTGCGCAGCGTGTCGGCGCGAGCCCGTCCGGTCAAGGGCGATCTTGGGCCAGCGGCCGGGCGCAGTGGCACCGGGCGCAGTGGCACGGGTTTCGAGGGCCTCTCCACCCCGAGCGGAGCCGCCCGGTCGGCATCACCCCCGCCGCAGGATCTCGCCCGGCAGCGCTCCCGTCCACAGCCCGCGGTCCACGACCAGTTGCCCGTTGACCAGCACCGCGTCGATGCCGACCGGCTCCAGGCGTGGCTGCTCCCAGGTGGAGCGGTCGCCCGCGGTATCGGGGTCGAAGACCACGACGTCGGCGCGCTTGCCCGTCGCCAGCCGGCCGATGTCGGTCAGCCGATAGCGGTCGGCCACGAAGCCGGTCATCTTGTTGATCGCGGTCTCGAGCGACACCGCCTTGAGCTCGCGCACCTGGTAGCGCAGAACGCGGGCGAATGTCCCGGCACCGCGCGGGTGCGGCAACTTGCCGTGCGCGATCCCGTCGCTGGCGACCATCATCCGCGGGTGCTGGATCGTGGCGCGCACGGTCGGGCCGAACTCCTCGTCGGTGAAGCCGCGGTGGTACACGAGCAGCGCCTCGGGCAGTTCCTCCGCCACCAGGATGCGCACGAACTCCGGCACGGAGATCCCCATCGACTCGGCGGCTTCGGGGATCGTCTGGCCGATGAAGCGGCCGGTGCGGGTGTCGGAGAAGTAGGCGCGCGCCTTCGAGGTCTGCGGCCGGTCGAGGTTGAGGTCGATCTGGCCCAGCAGGCGGTCGCGGTAGGCGGGGTCCTTCATCCGCTCCTGGAGGGCGTCCGGACCGCCCACCTGGTCCGGCAGCGGCAGGCTCATCAGGAAATGGGTGGATCCGGCCGGGTACATGTACGACTCGAAGGAGTAGTCGGCGCCGCCCTGGCGGTCCGCCTCCTCGAGCAGGTCGGCCGATTCGCCGTCGTTGTTGTAGTGGGCGATGCTGACCGGGATGCCGGTCTCGCGGCTGAGGCGCATCGTCTCGCGGACGGCTCCCGCCAGACCAGCCCCCGAGTAGCGCATGTGCGAGGCATACATGCCGCCGTACTCGGTGACAACGCGGCAGAGCTCCAGCAACTCGTTCGTGTCCGAGTTGGCGCCCGGCTGGTAGTCGAGGCCCGTGTTGAGGCCGACCGCGCCGGCCTCCATCCATTCGCGGAGCGCGCGCTTCATGGCGTCCAGCTCGCCGGCCGTCGCGAGCCGCGGCTCCCACCCCATCGCCGCGAAACGGATGGCGTTGTGGGGCGCCATCGGGACGACGTTCTCGGGCACGCGGCCCCGAAAGATCGAGAGGAACTTCTCGACCGTGTCCCATTCGTAGTCGAAGCCGCCGGGTCCGGTGGCGAAGATGGTGGACGGCCACAGCTCGCGCGCCTTCGCGGCGGGGAGCGGCGCCCAGCCCATGCCGTCGGGCGCGGTCATGATCGTGGTCACGCCCTGGAGCACGTTCGCGAAGCGGCCCTTGGCGCCGTCCTGCGGCAGCGCGATCTCGGTGTGCGTGTGGACGTCGATGAAGCCGGGCGCGACCACGCGACCGGTGGCGTCGATCGTCGTGCTGGCCGTCGCCGTGTCGAGCCCGCGGGGCGCTTCGATCGAGGCGATGCGGTCGCCGCGGAGACCGACATCGGCGCGCCGGCCGGGCGCTCCGGACCCGTCGATGACGGTGCCGCCCCGGATGATGACGTCGAATTCCATGAAACCTCGCTCCCGCGGACGTTGCCTGGTGGGACCCGGGCGATCATCCCAGAGCCGGGCCGTTCTCGTTGGCTGACACGACCGCCCGGCGCAGCCGCGGCGCCCGCGGGAACGTGCCCGCGGTGGACGCAGTCGCGTGGCGGCGGAGATCTGACGAATTCGTCGCATCTCGGCCGGGGTCACGGGGTGTCCCCGTGCCCATCGTCGCATCGCCCTGCCATCATTCCGTCAACGCGGATTGGGGAGGGCAACGTGGCGCTCGGTTCGACAGGCAAGCGGCTGCGGCTGGATCCGCACGGGCAGGTCCACATCGACGACGTGCCGATCCCCGATATCGGGCCCAACACCGTCCTGGTGCGCGCGACCTTGAGCCAGGTCAGCGCCGGCACCGAGATGAACGACGTCCGCAAGCGGCGCCGCGAGGGCGCCAACCCGGCGGACTTCGCGGACATGGGGCTGGGCTACACGACGGCGGGCGTCGTGGAGGCCGTTGGGCGCAACGTCACCTCGTTCCGGCCCGGCGACCGGGTCCTTGGCCAGCCGAACCACGCGTCCTTCTGGACCGTCGAGTGGGACCAGGACTGGGCCGACCGCGGCAACGTCAACTCGCCGTACCTCGAGAAGGTCGAGGAAGGGCTCGAGGACGTTGAGGCCGTCTTTTCGTCGCTGGGCGACGTCGCCCTGCACGCGGTCCGCCACGGCAAGCTCCAACTGGGTGAATCGGCGGCCGTCCACGGCCTGGGCCAGATCGGGCTGCTCGCGCTCCAGCTCTGCCGGCTCAACGGCGCCCATCCCGTCATCGGCGTGGACCCGTCGCCGTCGCGCCGCGCGCTGGCGGAGACGCTGGGGGCGACGGCCACCGTGGATCCCCTCGCCGCCGATGCCGTCGAGCAGCTCCACGCGCTGACGCGCATCCCGTTCGCCTTCCAGGACGAACCGGCCGGCGGGCTGGAACCGGGGTCCGGCGTGGACTTCCAGGTGCATGCGACCGCGCGGCTTGAACCGCTGGACCTCATGTTCCGTGCCGCCGCCGACCGCGGCCGCATTGCGCTGGCGGGCACACCCTCCGCCTGGCCGGAGCGCGGCCCGCGCGCGAACATCGGCGTGGACGAGTTCCTGCGCCGCGAGGTGATGCTGGTCGGCTCGTACGAGACCGGCATGACGCGGCCCCACCCCTACTGGCCGTGGTCCCGCGCGCGCAACCGCGCCGTGATCCGCGACCTGATCCTGCGCCGCCAGCTCACCGTCAAGCCGCTGGTCTCGCACTCGGTCCCGTACACCCGCGCGCCCGAGATGTACGACCTGATGCACGCGGGCCCGGAGGGCTGGCTGGTCATCAACTTCACCTGGGACTGATCGTCGACCGACCGGGCGGACGGCAAGCGCCAGGATCGCGAACCAGCTGATCTGGCCCTCGGGGCGGGCCGCCTATCCTGCTCGCGTGCTGACGCGGCCGGAAGGCATCTCGGACGAGCTGCTCGCAGACCGGCTGCGCCTGCATTGGGGCCTCGCCCTCGCCGAGATCGAGTACCGGCCGGTGGGCTTCGGCAGCCACCACTGGGCGGCCACCGCGGTCGACGGCTCCCGTCGATTCGTCACCGTCGACGGGCTGGCGGGTCGCCGCCGGACCGACGACGAACCGCTGGCTGCCGCCTTCGCCCGGTTGCACGCGGCCCTGGCAACCGCCCGAAGCCTGGCCGATGCTGGCGGGTCGTTCGTGGTCGCGCCGATCCCGACCCGGGACGGCAAGCCGTCGGTCCGGATGGAGCCCGGCACCGCCGTTGCGCTCTATCCGTTCGTGGACGGCGAAAGCTTCTCGTGGGGGACTGTCGCCCCGCCGGCCCATACGCGAGGCCTGCTCGAGATGATCGTCGCCCTGCACAGGGTGTCGCCGCTGGCGCGCCGGCACGCCATGTCGGACGACTTCTTCGTCCCGCATCGGGATCGGCTCGAGGCCGCCCTGGCGGCAGGGAGGAACGCACCGACGGACTCGGGCCCATACGCGGAGCCGATTGCGAAGCTGCTTGCGGCCAACGCCCGGAGGATCGGCGCGTTCCTTCGGCGGTACGACGCGCTGGTCGGCGAGGCGCGTCGAAGCGCTGTCCGCGCGGTCCTGACCCACGGCGAGCCGCACCCGGGCAACACGATGCGAACCGCCGCCGGCTGGCTCCTCGTCGACTGGGACACCGTGCTCATCGCGCCGCCCGAGCGGGACCTGTGGATGCTCCACCAGCGGGACGACTCCGTCCTCTCCGCCTACGCCCGCGAAACCGGCACCGTCCCCGAATCCTCGCTCCTGGAGCTCTATCGCCTGCGCTGGGACCTGGCCGACCTGGCGGTGTACGTCGATCGATTCAGTCGCGCACATCTCGGGAACGCCGATGACGTGAAGTCGTGGGCGGGCCTGTCGGCCCTGGTCGATCGCTTGCCGGCGGCCTGACGAAGCCGCGCCGAACGGCGCGCGGCGGCCGCGGCCACGTGACTGCGGCCGGCGTGGTTCGCGCGCCGAATGCGGCGCCCGCGGATTTGGCACGATCAGCGGGGCGCCGGCAGGGCGCTGCTTCGTCGTTCGTTGACGGTCAGGAGGCCCGCACGTGGCGCGCTACATCGACATCGACTTCGTGGGGACAGGCGTCGTGGGGCGCGTCGAGATGCTGGACGACGAGGCGCCGCTGACCTGCAAGGCCGTCTGGGAGTGCCTTCCGAAGTCCGGGCCCGGGTCGCACGCGATGTACTCGGGCACCGTGGGCGCGCTGTTCCTGGACGACGACACGATCGGCGCGACGATCGGCGAGGAGAACGCCACGTCGAACATCCAGACCGGCGACGTGATCTTCACGCACTACGACCAGAACAAGCGCCATGGCCATCATTTCGCCCTGGCCGAGATCTACTGGGCATACGACCGGTACGTACGGCCGACCATCCCGGGCCAGCACGTACCGGCGATCGCGAACGTGTTCGGGCGGGTCGTGGGAACGCCGTCGGAGCAGCGCGCGTTCTACGACATGTCGCGCCGGCTTCATTCGGAGGGTTTCAAGCCGATCGAGATCCGCCGAGTCGGGTGAGCGCGGGCGAGTGAGCGCGGGCGAGTGAGCGTCAATGCCGCCAGGCTGGCCGCTGCCCGGGCGCTCTTCGACCCCGCTCCGGGCTGGGCCTACCTCGACACCGCGACCGATGGGTTGCCGCCGCGCCCAGCGGTGGAGTTGCTGCGCCGGACGGAGCGCGAGTGGCAGCACGGCCAGGCCGACTGGACCGTCTATGACGCGCGGGTCGATGCGTCGCGGGCGGACTTCGCCGCGCTGATCGGCGCCTCGGCGGACGAGGTGGCGCTGCATCCGTCGTTCTCGATCGGCGTCGGGCTGGTGGCGGCGTCCCTGGCGCCGGGCTCGGAGGTGGTCGTCGCGCCCGAGGAATACGGCTCCGTCGTGTGGCCGATGCAGGTCGCCGCGCGGGCGCGGGGCGTGAGAGTCCGCGAAGCCCCATTCACGTCGCTCGCGGAGGCGATCCGGCCGGGGACATCGTTGGTGGGCGTGAGCCTGGTGCAGATGCACACGGGCCGGGGGCCGGACCTGCCCGCGATCCTGGACGCGGCGGCGGCGGTCGGCGCGCAGGTCCTGGTGGACGCGTCCCAGGCCGTGCCGGCGGTGGACGTCCGGCCATTCATCGGCCGCGTGGACTACCTGGGCTGTGCGGGCTACAAGCACCTCCTGGGGCCACACGGCACGTCGTTCTTCTACGTGCGGCGGGACCGGCAGGACTCAGTGGAACCCTGGGCGGCCAACTGGGTGGCAGCGGACGTGGCCGCGGGCGCGTCGTACCTGGGCGGCGAGTTGCTGCTGCGGCCCG
>VGPE01000120.1 GCA_016875645.1 Chloroflexota bacterium | reverse complement strand
GCGGGGATCGGCGGCGGCCCGCGCCCGGCTGCCGTCATCCACTCCTACTCGGGCCCGCTCGACTACGGCCGCGAGGTCATCGCGCGCGGCTTCGCCATCTCGTTCAGTGGCCTCGTCTTCCGGCGCGGCGAGGAGGCAAGCAGCGCGGTCGCCGCGCTTGTACCGCCCGACCGGCTGCTCGTCGAGACCGATTCGCCGTACCTGTCAGCGCCGGGTGCGCCGCGCCGCCGCAACGAGCCTGAATGGGTCCGCCTGACCGCGGCCTGGCTGGCGGAGCGGCGAGGCGACTCGCCGACGGTCCTCGGCGAAGCGCTCCTCGCGAGCTATGAGCGAGCGTTCGGCCGGCCGGCGGCTCAGTCGGGCACGTAGGGCCCGGCCTCGTTGGACCAGAAGTCGATCATCTCGTCCCACGTCTTGATCCGGTTCGAGATGAAGCCCAGGACCAGGAGCTGGTCATTGGTCCATTCCATTTCCTTGTACGTGAACCCGCCCTTGCCGACGCGGTCACGGCAGGCGAGCCGGCCGGCCACGTTGCCGTCGACCTTGTAAGTGGCCTCGAAGTTCGCCTCCTCGCACGTCCCATTCGCCACCGGCCGGATCCGTGCCCGGGGCAGGTCCTGGTTGTAGGCGGCCTGCATGTCTCGCGCCGCCCCGAAAAGGGTGTACGTGACGGGGAACTCGTCCGGCCCGCAGGTGATCGTGGTGAGCTCGGTCGAGTAGATCTGCCGGTCGCGTCCGCAGGACTCCCGCAGCGCCTCGGGGATGTAGCTGATCAGGAGCGCCTCGGCCGCGCTGCCGGTCGAAACGGGGGTGGCCGACGCGGCGGGCGGTGGGGTGTTGCCGATGTTGATGATCGTGCGCCTCGGCGATGGCGTCGGAGTTGGCGTGAGCGCAGGTGTCGCCTTCGGCGTCGGGGCCGGGGTCGGGGAAGGTGTCGGCGCGGACGTCGGCGCGGGGACAGGCGTCGGCGTTGGCGTCGGAGCGACGGTGGGCACTGCAGTCGGCGAGGCCGTGGCGGCCGACGTCGGCGCGGCCGTGGGTGGTGCAGCGGCGCCGCCGCACGAGGCGATCAGGATGACACTCGACAGCAGCGCGGCACCCGGCCGGAACGACATTGATCACCCCTCATCCGCGGGCCCGTTCGGGCCCCGGGGATGAGGGCACAGGCAAGCCCCAGGCTGATCCCGCTGTGGACGGCCAGTGAAAGTGTCACCCCATAAGCGGCCAGTGACTTTGTCACCCTCGATGCCATGGAGACGAGGGAGACGATCAGCTTGGACGCCCGGGCACAGCAGCGCATCTACGTCCTCAACCACGTCTTGGCCGGCGCACTGACCGCCGCCGAGGCAGGGCGGATCCTGAAGCGCTCCGAGCGCCAGATCCGACGCCTGCTCGATCGGTACCGGGTCCTCGGGGCAGCCGGCCTCGTGCACGGCAACCGGGGCCGCGCGCCGGCCCACCGCACGCCTGACGAGCTGCGGGCCCGCCTGATCGAGCTCGCCACGACGACGTACGCCGGGGTCAACCGGGCCCACCTGGCCGAGCTGCTCGCCGAGCGCGAAGGCCTGCCCGTGGCGGAGCGGACGCTGCGCCGTCTCCTGGCCGAGGGGGCGGTCCCCGCCGCCCGCACGCGTCGCCCGGGCCGCCACCGGCGGCGCCGGGAACGGATGGCGAGAGAGGGCCAGCTGGTCCAGACCGACGGCAGCCAGCACCACTGGTTCGGGCCCGAGCGGCCGTTCGCGACGCTGATCGGCATCGTCGACGACGCGACCGGCAAGATCACCGGCGCCATGTTCCGGGCGGCCGAGGATGCCGCTGGCTACTTCACCGCCCTGAGCCAGACGGCCGCCGGATACGGCCTGCCGGGCGCGGTCTACTCGGACCGCCACGGCATCTTCATCGCCGACCAGAACCGCACTCCCACGCTCGCCGAGCAGTTGACGGGCAAGCGCAGCCTGACCCAGGTCGGACGCGCGCTCGACCAGGCCGCCATCGGCTGGATCGGCGCCCACAGCGCGCCCGCCAAGGGCCGCGTCGAACGGGGCTGGGGCACCCTCCAGGATCGACTGGTGGTCGAGCTGCGGCTCGGACGATCACCACTCTCGAGGACGCCAACGCCTTCCTGCCCCGCTTCATCGGCCGCTACAACGCGCGCTTCGCCGTCCCGCCCGCGATGCCCGAGCCGGCCTGGCGGACGTGGCCCGACGGGCTCTCCGCCGAGGCGGTGTTCTGCTTCCACTACCCGCGCCGGGCCAGCCGGGACGCCACCATCAGCTGGGGCGGCGGGGATCTCCAGCTGCCTCGCCGGCCAGACGGCCGCAGCTGGGCCGGCGCGTCGGTGGTGCTCCAGGAGCGACTCGACGGCAGCCTGTGGGTCGATCACCGCGGGCTGTGCCTCCCGGTCACACCGGCGCCAGCCGGACCCGGTGAGCTGCGCGCCCGCAAGCTCTCCCGCCGCGCCGCGGGCGCGGCCGACCTCGTCCGACCGCTGCCCGCTCCGTCCACCGCACGGCCGCGCCCGCCGGCACCTCGCGCGCCGGTGAAACCGGGACCCGACCATCCGTGGCGCCGCGGCTAACCTGAGCCCAACGGTGACAAAGTCACTGGCCGACTAACGGGACAGAGTCACTGGCCGCCGACATCCAGGCTGATCCCGGCTTGACAGTCCCGGGCACGCTCCTCTAGGCTATTAGCACTCTCAAGCCGAGAGTGCCAGCGCGGCAGGGACCCCGACTCGGCCTCCCAACTCGAGGCCGATCGCTCGGCCCCCCGGCCCACGGGGAGCCATGGCATCCGGCCGCTTCCAGAGAGGTAACGGTCCGCCGGCGCGTGCCGCGGACAGATGGAGGGATCGAATCTTGATTACAGCCACCGCACGCAAGCTGCGCCCGCTGGGGGATCGCGTCGTGCTTCGGCCGACCCCGCGGGAGGAGATGACGAAGAGCGGCATCGTCCTGCCGGACACCGCCAAGGAGAAGCCGCAGGAGGGCACCGTCGTCGCCGTTGGCCCCGGTCGCACGCTCGATGACGGGTCGCGCGAGGCGATCGACGTCTCCGAGGGCCAGCGCGTCCTCTACGCGAAGTACGCGGGTACCGAGTTCAAGGTCGAGGGCGAGGAGCTCCTGATCATCAGCCAGAAGGACATCCTCGCGATCGTCGAGGACTAGTCGGCCACGTCCGGCCGACGCGACATCTGACGCGCGAAGCACCAGGAGGGACACACCAAATTGGCTAAGCAGATCATCTTCGACGAGACGGCTCGCCGATCGCTCAAGCGTGGCATCGACCGGCTTGCCGACGCCGTTCGCGTCACGATCGGCCCCAAGGGCCGGAATGTTGTCCTCGACAAGAAGTTCGGTTCGCCGACGATCACCAACGACGGCGTGACCATCGCGCGCGACATCGAGCTCGACGACCCGTTCGAGAACATGGGCGCGCAGCTCCTCAAGGAGGTCGCCACCAAGACCGACGACGTCGCGGGCGACGGCACGACCACCGCGGTTGTGCTCGGCCAGGCCATGGTCGCCGAGGGTCTTCGTGTCGTGACCGCAGGCGCCAATCCGATGGTTGTCAAGCGCGGCATCGAGCGCGCTGTCGAGACCATCGTCGAGGAGATCAAGCGGACTGCCCGCCCGGTCGACAACCGCGAGCAGATCGCGGCGGTCGCCGCGATCAGCGCCGCCGATCCCGAGGTCGGCGAGATCATCGCCGAGGTGATGGACAAGGTCGGCAAGGACGGCGTCATCACCGTCGAGGAGGGCCAGAGCCTCGGCCTCGAGAAGGAATACACCGAGGGCATGCAGTTCGACCGGGGCTACCTCTCGGCCTACTTCGTGACCAACGCGGACCGCATGGAATCGGTCATCGAGAACCCGCTCATCCTCATCACCGACAAGAAGATCTCCAGCGTCCAGGACATGCTCCCGGCGCTCGAGAAGGCGGTGCAGCAGGGCAAGCCGATGCTGATCATCGCCGAGGATGTCGACGGCGAAGCCCTTGCGACCCTCGTCGTGAACAAGCTCCGTGGCACCGTCTCGGTGCTGGCCGTCAAGGCCCCGGGCTTCGGTGACCGTCGCAAGGAGATGCTGCGCGACATCGCCATCCTGACCGGTGGCACCGTCATCAGCGAGGAGATCGGCCGCAAGCTCGACTCCGTCACGGCCGAGGACCTCGGCCGCGCCCGCCGTGTGGTCGCCACCAAGGACGACACGACGATCGTGGATGGCGAGGGCTCTGCCGAGCAGATCAAGGCCCGCATGACCCAGATCAAGGCCCAGATCGAGGACACGACCTCCGACTACGACAAGGAGAAGCTCCAGGAGCGCCTTGCAAAGCTGGCGGGCGGCGTCGCGATCATCAAGGTCGGCGCGGCCACCGAGGTGGAGCTCAAGGAGAAGAAGCACCGCATCGAGGATGCGCTCTCGACGACCCGCGCGGCCGTCGAAGAGGGCCTCGTCGCCGGCGGTGGCACCACCCTCCTGCAGGCCATCCCGGCGCTCGACTCGCTCCACCTCGGCGGTGACGAGCAGGTCGGCGTGGAGATCGTCCGCAAGGCCCTGGAGGCCCCGGCCCGCCAGATCGCTGACAACGCCGGCGCTCCCGGCGAGGTCATCGTCGAGCGGGTCCGCAACCTGCCCAAGGGCGAGGGCTTCGACGCCCTCCGCGGCGAGTACGGCGACATGTTCGTCAAGGGCATCGTCGACGCCGCCAAGGTGACGCGCTCGGCACTCCAGAACGCGGCGTCGATCGCGGCCATGGTTCTCACCACGGAGACCCTCGTCTCCGACGTCCCGGAGAAGGAGAAGGCCGCCGCCGGCGGGGGTGGTGGCCACGGCCACGGCCCCGGCGACATGGACTTCTAAAGGATCGCGCCCCCGACGGTCCGGGCCGGCGTTGACCGCTGCGAGTGTTCGCTCACGCACCTTCAAGTGCGCTCGCTCGCATGCTCGCGGTCGCCTTGGCCTGAACCGCCATCCGCGATCCTCGAATCGCGTTGGTTCGAAACGGCCCCGGGCTTCGGCTCCGGGGCCGTTTCATACCCGGCCACGTACTGGCCCGATCGTCAGGGTGCGACGGCGGGGGACCTCGGGTAGGCTGTGCCGGCTTCGTGCCTACCAGGTTCGGTGCGCTCGGTGCAACGGTCGGGGCTCCTGCGACCCGTTGTCGCACGAGCGGGTCCGCGACCCGCGAACGACGCGGCGCCGCGGGCGCCCCTGCATGAAGCGGCCGTCGTCGGCGCGCCACGGCACGTCGCCGCCAATCGTCGGACTCGTAACACCTGTCGCACTGCCAGATCTGGAGGAACTTGATGCTCCGCCGCCTCGCATTCCTTGTCGCCGGCGCCGCCCTCGTCGTCGGGGCCTGCAGTTCGACGCCGGCCGCGCCGGCGCTGACCGACCCCAAGGAGATCCTCACCAAGAGTGTCGAGTCCCTCAAGGACGTGAAGTCCTTCCACCTCAAGGCCGAGGTCAGCGGCCAGATCAAGCTCGACCTCACGGGGCAGGGCTCGGCCGGCGGCGCGCTGGACCTGCAGGGCACCACCGCCGAGGGCGATGTCGACATCGCCAACAAGAAGGCCAAGGTCACCTTCGGCGCTCCGGCCCTGTTCGGCGTCACCGGCGAACTGATCCAGATCGGCGACGACACCTACACCAAGGTCAGCCTCCTGGGCGACAAGTACCAGAAGTCGACCTCCGATTCAGGAGACGTGGGCAAGGTCGCAGGCGACCCGCAGAAGGCGATCCAGGAACTCCGCGACTTCCTCAACAAGCCCGGCATCGCGCCCACCAAGCTGGCCGACGAGCGGTGCGGCGACAAGGACTGCTACCACGTCTCGCTCAACCTGACCGAAGAGCAGCTCGGTGACTCCATCGGTGGCGCGCTCGGCGCCAGCGATGCACCGACGGGCAGCGGCACCCTCGATCTGTGGGCCCAGAAGGACAACCTGCGCCCCGCCAAGCTGGCCGTCGTGGTGGATGCCGGCGACATGGGCAAGGTCACCATCACGATCACGCTCACCAACTACGACGCCGCCGTCTCGATCAGCGAGCCTCCGGCCGACCAGGTCCAGACCGAGTAGCGCCGGAGTCGCCCGTCGCGGGCGGCCCGAACACGTCGATCCGACCCGTCCGGGCTCTGCCCGGGCGGGTCGGATCGATTTCGGCCCCGTGCAGGGCCGGTGAAGGCGGCGCAACTACAATCGCAGGGTGAGCCCCGCGCGCGGCCGGACCCGACGATCGGCACCCAGCGAGCCCGCCGAGGACGGCCCCGACGGGCCCGGGCTCTGGAGCGAGACAGATGCGGACCTGCCGGCCGAGCCCGAGTGGATCGCGGCGGCAGCACCGCTGCCGGACCTCCCTGATGCCGTGCGCGCCGCGGCCTCGAGAGGCTCCCTCCGCGCCGCGGACGAACCAGCCGACCAGGTGCCGGTCGCCGGGCCAGCGGTGCTCGCGGAGCGGATCGTCAGCCAACTCAACCCTGAACAGGCGCGCGCAGTCTCGACCCCGGATGGCCCGCTGCTGATCCTGGCCGGGGCGGGCAGCGGCAAGACGCGCGTCCTGGCGCACCGCGTGGCCTACCTGATCGGCGTCAGAGGCGTCCGCCCGTGGCAGATCCTTGCGGTGACGTTCACGAACCGGGCGGCTGCGGAGCTCCGCGAACGGATCATGGGCCTCGTCGGCGAGGCCGGCAGGGACGTCCGGGCGGGCACATTCCATTCGATCTGCGCCCGCGTCCTGCGCCGCGACGGCGAGGCCATCGGCATCGACCGCCGGTTCGTGATCTACGACACCGACGACCAGCAGCAGTTGATGAAGCAGGTCCTGCGCGACGAGGACATGCCGGCCACCGGCAAGTACCGGCCCTCGGCCGTGCTCGCCGCGATCAGCCACAAGAAGAACGACCTGCTCGATCCCGCGGCGATCGACGAGGTGGCCGCGAACCGCCACGACCGCACGATCGCCAAGCTCGCCCGGATCTACCAGCGTCGGCTCAAAGCTGCGGGCGCACTCGACTTCGACGACCTGCTCATCGAGGCCGTCCGCCTGTTCGACGAGGCACCCGAGGTGCTCGCGCGCTACCAGGAGCGCTGGCGGTACCTTCACGTGGACGAATACCAGGACACGAACCGACCGCAGTACCTGTGGGTCCGCGCCCTCGCGGCGAAGCACCGGAATCTGTGCGTGGTCGGTGACGACGACCAGTCCATCTATTCCTGGCGCGGCGCGGACATCCGGAACATTCTCGATTTCGAGCGGGACTACCCGGAGGCGACGGTCGTCAAGCTCGAGCAGAACTACCGCAGCACGCAGTTGATCCTTGACGCGGCGCACGCAGTCGTGTCACGGAATGTGGCACGGACCGACAAGAAGCTCTGGACCGAGAACGACGGCGGCCGTCCCATCCAGCGCTTCGAGGCGTACGATGAGGAGGAAGAGGCGGAGTGGATCGCGCGCCAGGTGGACGCGTTGATCGGCGGCAAGGGCTCCCTGCTGACGCGCCGGGCGGACGACGAGGAAGGGGCCCTGCGGCCGCAGGACATCGGCGTGATGTACCGGACCAATGCTCAGAGCCGCGCGATCGAGGAGGCGTTCCTTCGCTACGGGATCCGCTACCAGCTGGTGGGCGGCACCCGTTTCTACCAACGGCGCGAGATCAAGGATGCGCTGGCGTATCTGCGGGTCCTGCGCAGTGACACCGATGCCGTCAGCTTCGAGCGCATCATCAACGTTCCTGCGCGATCGATCGGCGACAAGACGATCGGGGTGCTCCGCCGCCACGTGGCGGAGCGCGAGACCGCCTTCTGGGCCGCGATCGGCGCGGGCGCGGCGGGCGAGCTGGGCCTGGCGTCGCGGACGCGGAGCTCGCTGGCGGACTTCGCGGAGCTCATCCGGCGTCTGCGAACCCGGGCGGGTGTCCTGCCGCTGCCGGAGCTGCTTGACGCGGTCCTCGAGGCGTCGGGCTACCGGGCCATGCTCGCCGACGGTTCGGAGGACGGCGAGGAGCGCTGGGCCAACCTGCTCGAACTGCGTTCGGTCACCACGCGCTACGACGATCTTTCGCCCGACGACGCCCTCGACCGGCTGCTCGAGGAGACCGCGCTCGTGGCAGACCAGGACGC
>VGPE01000119.1 GCA_016875645.1 Chloroflexota bacterium | reverse complement strand
ACCGATGCAGACGTCGGCTGCATCCTCATCCGTGGCGCCGGTCGGAGCTTCTGCGCCGGGGGTGATCTGACGGCGATGCTCGCCATGGGCGGGGATGCTCGTGCGTTCCGGGCCTACATCGAGGCGTTGCAGGCGCTCGCCCGTGTCCTTCGCCGACTGGACGTGCCCACGATCGCGGCCGTCCACGGGCACGTGCTGGCGGGCGGCTTCGAGCTGGCGCTGGCCTGCGATCTCCGGATCGCCGCGCAGGACGCGACGTTCGGCCTGCCCGATACCGCGCTCGGACTCAGCCCCACCAGCGGTATGACCTGGCTGCTGCCGCGGGTCGTGGGCGAAGCCTGGGCGAGGCACCTGCTGCTGACCGGCGAGGCCATCGGCGCGGAGACCGCCGCCCGGATCGGGCTGGTGACGCGAGTCGTCTCCGGCGCCGACCTCGAGGACGCGAGCCTGGAGCTGGCAACATCCGTGGCCGAGCACCCGCCCCGCGGCCTGGCTGGGATCCGGTCCGGCCTGCGGACCGCAGGTGAAGCCACATTCGAGGACGCCCTCGACGCCGAGCTCGAGGCGGAAGTGGCGTGCTTCGAGACCGCGGAGTTCCAGGCGTCGCTGCGGCGGTTCGCCGAGCGCCGCAGGAGCCGCGCGTGAGCGCGTCGCCGACTGTCCGCTTCCGGGCCCTGGAACTGGCCAACGCGCCGGCGCTATACGCGCTGATGCGTGCCTGCCGCACGGCTGACGGAGAACCGATCGAGACCACGTTCGAGGAGTTCGTCCACTCCACGTTCCAGTTGCCGACGGCCGTCGCGGAGCGCGACTCGATCGGGGCGGTTGCCGAGGGCGGCGAGCTGGTCGGCTATGGCTGGCTCTTCGGCCGCGAGGGGGCGACGCGCGCGGCGCGGCTCTGGCTCCTGGGCGGGGTCCATCCCGCCCACCGCCGCCACGGAATCGGCCGGGCGTTGCTGCGGGCCGGGACGGCGCGCGCCGAAGAGATCCTCCGCCCGCATCCGGCGAGCGTGCCGCGTCACCTTGATGTGGAGGCCCTGCCGGACCAGGCCGGTCGCATCGCGCTCCTGGAGTCGGAGGGATTCCTGCACGTCCGCTCGTTCACGGTCATGGAGCGCCCGATCGAGCGTCCGATCGAGGTGGCGCCCCTCGAACCGGGCCTCACAGCCGTTGACTGGCGGGCGGACCTCGACGAGGGCGCGCGCCTTGCGCACAATGACGCGTTCCTCGATCACTGGGGCTCGGAGCCGGTCGGCCCTGACCGGTGGCGCCACCTCGGGGCTGCGGCACCGGGGTTCCGGGCGGACTGCTCGTCGCTGGCGATCGATGAGGACGGCGACGTCGTCGGATATGTGCTGAGCTCAGCACCGCCGGGCATGCAGGCGGAACGGCGGACGGCGTGGATCGGCACGGTCGGCGTGCGCTGGGGAGGACGTGGCCGTGGCGTGGCCACGGCACTGCTGACACGCTCGCTGGCGGCAATGCAGGCAGCCGGATTCCAGCTCGCCTGGCTGTACGTGGACGCGGAGAATCCGACGGGCGCAGTGCGCGTCTACGAACGGCTCGGCTTCCGCGAGGCGCGACGGCAGTTGATCTACTCGAAGTCGTTGTCACCGGCCGTCACGCCCACACCGTTTGATCGCGGCCTCGGAGACGCGCACGGCGACTGACGCCTGCCGTTGAGCCCCATCGTCACGCTGACGGCGTGACGCGGGTCCAGACGGCGGCACGACCGGCACGATGACGCCGGCGAAGCCCGTGATGGAGCGCCGTGGGCGTGATCGGCGGCGTCATCGGCAAGCCCCGCGCCCGGGGCGGGCGCCAACGGCACCCGCGGCGACCCGGCTCACTCGGCTGGGCGCGCGCAGCGCGCTACTCTCTCTCCCACTCAACGTGACGGAGGTGTCCCATGCCCCGGATCGTGCGCGGCGCGCTGCTCCAGGCGAGCTGGACCGGCGACAAGGAATCGATGATCCGCAAGCACGAGGGCTACGCCCACGAGGCGGCGAAGCAGGGCGCGCAGGTGATGCTCTTCCAGGAGCTGTTCTACGGCCCCTACTTCTGCCAGGTCCAGGACCCGCAGTACTACTCCTACACCGAGCACATCCCGGACGGCCCCACGACGAAGCGCATGCAGGACCTGGCCCGCCAGACGGGGATGGTGCTGGTCGTGCCGATGTACGAAGAGGACTCGAAGGCGGCCGGGATCTACTACAACACCGCCGCCGTCATCGACGCTGACGGGTCGTACCTGGGCAAGTACCGCAAGACGCACATCCCGCATGTCAAGGGTTTCTGGGAGAAGTTCTACTTCCGGCCCGGGAACATGGGTTACCCCGTGTTCGAAACGGCGGTCGGCAAGGTGGGGGTCTACATCTGCTACGACCGCCACTTCCCGGAGGGCGCGCGGGCGCTGGGCCTCAACGGCGCGGAGATCGTGTTCATTCCGTCGGCCACGTCGCGGGGGCTCTCCGAGTACCTCTGGCGCGTGGAGCAGGTGTCGCACGCGCTGGCGAACGGCTACTACGTCGGCACGATCAACCGGGTGGGCAAGGAGCCGCTCGGCGACGACGACTTCTACGGGCAGTCGTACTTCGTGGATCCCCGGGGGCAGTTCGTGGGCGAGGTGGGCTCCGCGCACGACGAGGAACTGCTGGTGCGGGACCTGGACCTGGACCGGATCGCGGAGGTGCGCCAGGTCTGGCAGTTCTACCGCGACCGCCGCCCGGACCAGTACGGAGACCTGGTCGCGCCGTAGGGCGCTCCCTGCCCCGCGAACCCGGCTTTCGCAACCAATTCGGCAACGGCCGTGCGCCTGCGCGGCGCACCCGGGCGAGGCATCAGAGCGCCATTGCCCGGGCCCCGCTGAGCCGTCGCATTTCGCATCCTTCGCAAAAGACGTGACGTGGTCGGCGGCGGAGACGCCCGGGTTGCGGCCGACCAGCGTCCGAGTTGGCGATGCGGGCCGTCGTGCCGAATGGCCTGCGAAATCCGTGGCGGTCCGCCGCCGAACGCGCTGCGCGGCGACCCTGGAGGCTACGGGCCGTTCCCAGCCAGCGCGGCGGCCACGTCGGCATAGTCGCGGTACCGCGGCCGCACGTCGGCCAGCACCTCGTCAAGGCCGACGAACGGTCGCTGCCGGCCGCGGGCGAGCGGGTCGATGACGACCAGCGACGACGTCCGCCCGGTGGGTACCGGCCGCCCCTCCCACCACGCCGCGAAGGCATCCGGCGGATCCGGGCAGAGAGCGTGGAAGGACTCGCGGCGCATGCGGATGGCGTGCAGCACCTCCGCCGACCACACAGCGGCGATGACATGCGACTCCGTACGCGAGCGGTCCAGTCCGAGCCGCTCCCGGAGCGTCCCCGCCAGGTACGCCCGCTTGGCGTTGTACGCACCCGCCATGTCCTGGAAGTCCGGGAATCGCGTCCGGTTCTCGAGATGCAGGAGCGCGGCGCTGTCCACGATCCAGGCGACGAGATCGGCTCGCCCCGCGAACTGGAAGTGCTGGTACGGCTCGTCGAGGCCGAGTCCGTCTACGAGCGGCCGCAGTTTCCCTGCCTCGAACTCGCCCATCGCCGAGTGCACGACGTCGGCCGTGCGGAACGGACGATCGGCGCGCCGGCGCGGATCGACCAGCTCCCACTCGATGTGCTGCCCGAGCGCCGCCGCAATCCGGGCGTGGGCCTGTGTCGACGCGCTGCGACCGGCCTCGACGCGATCGACCATGTCCGGAGAAAGGCCGGCACGCCGCGCCAATTCCGCGACGCTTTAGCGCCGCGCCCGCCGAGCATCACGGATCTGGATGCCGAGTCGCGTGGCGTCACGCCGCAGGTCGGCCTCGACCCTCGGCGGGAGCGACGCGGTCACTCTCCGTGGCGACATTCGCACGGCATTCAACACGACCGCCCTTACCGCGCACGTATCTGCCGAGTGGCTGCGTGTCGTGGCTCGGTTGACGCCTGCCCGTTGACAGGATTCGCAATGGATGCAGAGATCAGACGCGCGACGCGCGTCCTGGCCGGGTCGACCTCACTCCAGTTCTCCCGACCGGCCCAAGGTGCCGAATTGGATGCGGATTCCGGTGGCGCAATGCGCGGCCGGTATGCTCTCGGATCACGCGACGGGAACATGCACGGAGTCCGCGACGACGATGGAGTTCGGCTTCACGCTCAAGCCGGAGCACGAGATCGAGCGCCACCTCGCGATGACGCGGCGAGCGGAACAGGCCGGCTTCGACTACGGCTGGGTCTTCGACTCCCACGTCCTGTGGCGCGAGCCGTACCCGCTCCTCACGCTCATGGCGAACGCCACCACGAGCCTGCGCCTGGGGACCTGTGTCACCAACCCCGCCACCCGCGAGCCAACGGTCACCGCCAGTGCGCTCGCCACCCTCCAGGAGATCAGCGGCGGCCGGATGGACCTGGGAATCGGCCGCGGCGACTCCGCGCGCCGGGTACTGGGCAAGGCGCCCACCTCCATGGCCATGCTGGAGGAGGCGGCGCTCGTCATCCGTGACCTCGCCGAGGGGCGGCGCGTCGAGTACGAGGGCTCCTGGCTCCAGTTCGACTGGGCCCCGGCGCATGACCTGCCGCTCTGGATGGCCGGCTATGGCCCCAAGGCAATGGAGCTTGCCGGCCGCATCGCGGACGGGATCATGATCCAGCTCGCGGACCCGGACCTCGTGCGGTTCTTCGTCGCCCAGGTGCACGACGCGGCGCGCGCCGCCGGCCGCGACCCCTCCGAGATCCGCGTCATGGCCGCCGCGCCGGCGCACGTCGGCGACCGCGAGACGTGCCGCGAGCGCACGCGCTGGTTCCCGGCGCTGGTCAGCAACCACGTCGTGGACCTCGTCAACCGCTACCCGCCCGACCAGCTGCCGGCGAGCCTGACCGGCTACGTCCGCGATCGCGAGGGGTACGACTACCTCCACCACGCCGAGGTGGGATCGTCCAACGCGGCATTCGTGGGCGACGAGATCACCGACCGCTTCTGCGTCCTTGGCTCGGCCGCGGACCACGTCCAACGCCTGCGGGAACTCGCGGACGCGGGCGTGACCCAGTTCAACCTGTACCTGATGAACGGCGACGAGGAAACGATGGTCGACGTCTACGGCCGGGACGTGATCCCGGGCCTGGCGGCGGCTACGCGGACCGGGAGGACGGCGCGATGACGCACCACCGCATCCTCATCGAGGGCGGCACCGTCGTGAACGCCGACGGAAGTCAGCAGGCCGATGTCCTCGTGGAGGGCGAGACAATCGCCGCGATCGGGCGGGGCCTGCGCGAGCGGCTGCCGACGGAGGCGATCGACGAGACGATCGACGCCACGGACCGCCTGGTCATCCCGGGCGCCATCGACGTCCACACCCACATGGAGCTGCCGTTCGGGGGCACCTTCGCCAAGGACACCTTCGAGACCGGGACGCGGGCGGCAGCCTTCGGCGGTACCACGACCATCGTGGACTTCGCGGTCCAGTCGCGCGGCAAGAGTCTCCGCGAGGGCCTCGACGCATGGCACCAGAAGGCCCAGGGCAACGCCGTGGTGGACTACGGCTTCCACATGATCATGAGCGACGTCAACGACGACACCCTCTCCGAGATGGACCAACTGGTCGCCGAGGGCGTGCCGGACTTCAAGCTCTTCACCGCTTACCCGGGCGTGTTCTACAGCGACGACGCCGCGGTCTTCCGGGCAATGCAGCGCACGGACCGCAACAGCGGGTTGATCATGATGCATGCCGAGAACGGGCCCGCGATCGACGTGGTCGCCGCGGAACTGGTCGCCCAGGGCATGACCGACCCCTATTACCACGGCGTCGCCCGCCACCCGATCTTCGAGGGCGAGGCCACCAACCGCGTCATCCGCCTGGCCGAGGCCGCCGGCGTGCCGGTCTACATCGTCCACCTCTCCGCGCGCGACGCGCTGGCTGAGGTCCGGGCCGCCCGCGACCGCGGCACGCCCGCCTTCGCGGAAACCTGCCCGCAGTACCTCTTCCTCACCCTCGACGACCTCGGCAACGGCTTCGAGGGCGCCAAGTACGTCTGCTCCCCGCCGCTGCGGCCGGGCGACCACCAGGAGGACCTCTGGAAGGGCCTCATCAAGGACGACCTGCAGGTGGTCTCGACCGACCACTGCCCGTTCGACTACCAGGGCCAGAAGGAGCTTGGCCGAGGCGACTTCCGGAAGGTCCCGAACGGCCTGCCGGGCGTGGAGGACCGCGTCGACCTGCTCCACGACGGCGGTGTCGTCGGCGGCCGGTTCTCACGGGAGCGCTGGGTGGACGTGATCTCGGCCGCCCCCGCGCGCCTGTTCGGCCTGGCCGGCCGCAAGGGTGCGGTCGCGGTCGGCCACGACGCCGACCTCGTCATCTACGACCCGAACGCGGAGCGAACGATCTCCGCTGCGACCCACCACATGGCGGTGGACTACTCGTGCTACGAGGGCCGCCGGGTGCGCGGACGTTCGGACGTCGTGCTGTCACGTGGCCGGGTGGTGGTGCGCAACGGCCAGTTCCAGGGCGAGCGCGGCTGGGGCCGCTTCCTGCCGCGCGACCCGGCGGACGACGCCCGGCGGGCCTAATCCCGGCCCGCGCCTACAATCTCGAGCCCATGACCACGGCCACCGCTTCCACGGCTGGTGCGACCCGGGCCGCCGCCCCCGAGACGCTCCGCAACTACATCGGCGGCCGCTGGGTGGAGGCGGCCGGCGCCCAGCTCCTTGACGTTCCGAACCCCGCCACCGAGGAGATCCTCGCCCGGGTCCCCCTCTCCACCGCGGATCACGTGGCACAGGCCGCGCGTGCCGCCCGAGAGGCGTTCCGCGAGTGGAGCGAGGTGCCCGTCCCGGAGCGGGTCAAGGTCCTCTTCTCATTCCGCGAGGCGTTCCTCGACAACCGCGAATCGCTGATCCGCGGCGTCACCACGGAGAACGGCAAGATCGAGTCCGATGCCGCCGGGGAGTACCGCCGGGCGCTCGAGGTGATCGAGTTCGCGATCGGCATGCCCACGCTGATGGCCGGCTACAACGTGGAGTCGGTCAGCCGCGGCATCGACACCATGCTGGAGCGGTACCCGCTCGGCGTCACGGCCGCCATCACGCCCTTCAACTTCCCGCTGATGGTGCCGCTCTGGACGCTGCCGATCGCCATCGCGGCCGGCAACGCCTTCATCCTCAAGCCCTCCGAGCGGACGCCCCTCTCCGCGACCGCGCTGGCACGGCTCCTCGAAGAGGCCGGTCTCCCGCCGGGCGTGTTCAACCTCGTCCACGGCGCGGCCGACGCGGTGCAGGCGATCTGTGCCGAGCCCGAGATCGACGCGGTTTCATTCGTGGGTTCCGCCCGCGTCGCGAAGATCGTCTACGAGGCTTGCGGGCGGGCCGGCAAGCGCGTCCAGGCGCTCGGCGGCGCCAAGAACCACATCGTGGTGATGCCCGACGCGGTGGTGAAGCCGTCAGTCGAGGGCCTCTCGGAATCGGCGTTCGGCAACGCCGGCCAGCGCTGTCTCGCAGGCTCCGTGCTCACGGTCGTCGGTTCCGCTGCGGAGACGGTCCTCCCGCGCGTGATCGAGCGTGCCGAATCGATGCGCCTTGGCTTCGGCCTCGACGAGGGCGTCGAGATGGGGCCGGTCATCCGCCCCGACTCGCGCGAGCGAATCCACACGTTCGTGCAGCAGGGCCTGGACCAGGGAGCCCGGATGCTGCGCGACGGCCGCTCGAAGGTGCCCGACAAGGGCTACTTCGTGGGGCCCACACTGATCGAGATCGAGCCGGACTCCGTGCTGGCCCGGGAGGAACTGTTCGGCCCGGTGCTGTCGGTCCTGCGCGCCGACACGATCGACCACGCCATCCGCCTCGTGACCGACACCAACGAGTACGGCAACGCGTCGTCCATCTTCACGTCATCCGGGCGCGCCGCACGCGAGTTCCGGCGTCGCAACCCGGCGGGAATGATCGGGATCAATGTCGGTGTTGCCGCGCCCGTGGCGTTCTTCCCGTTCAGCGGCCATCGAAATTCGTTCTTCGGCGACCTCCACGTCACCGGACGCGATGGCGTGGAGTTCTTCACGCGCAAGAAGACGACGACGACGCGCTGGTTCTAGCGGGGCGCGCCCCGCACCCCGCCCGCCGCCGGCCCAAGTCCCCGCCGCGCGAGCA
>VGPE01000118.1 GCA_016875645.1 Chloroflexota bacterium | reverse complement strand
CGGCGGGCCTGCGGCCGGCGGAATCGCGCGGCGGAGGCCGCGCTGCGGCGCCGGAACTGGGGCGCGGGGCGGCCCCGGCGTCGTGGTCAGTCGCGCTCTTCGCTGCCGATGCCGATCGCCGCGTAGCCCACCACGCGGTTCTTGCCCTGGCGCTTGGAGACGTACATCGCACGATCGGCACTGATCAGCAGGTCGTCGGCGGTGAGACCGTCGTCCGGATATGCCACGGCCCCGATCGAGAGGGAGGTGCGGATGTCGTCTCCCGGGCCCTTGATGCCGAGCTCCGCCACGTTCTGCCGGATCTTCTCGGCGAGCACGTAGGCGCCGGTGGGTTCCGTCTCCGGGAGCAGGATGACGAACTCGTCGCCCCCGTACCGGGCCGCAGTGTCGATCCTCCGCACACCGATGCGGATGACATGTGCGACGGCCCTGAGGACCTGGTCGCCATGGAAGTGGCCGAAGCGATCGTTGATCGCCTTGAGCCCGTCGAGATCCATCATCAGCAACCCGAAACGGCGGCCCGACCGGGTGGACCGCTGGATCTCGCGATCCACCGCGGCGAAGAAGAACGCCCGGTTGAACAGGCCGGTCAGCGAGTCGATGGTGGAGAGGCGGATCGCGGCCTCGCGTGACCGACGCTGCTCGCGCGCGATGTACGACGCCACGAACGTCAGCATCAGCATCGCCACGATGTTGACCGCCACGAGTGCGATCCCCGGGGGCGTCAGCGGCACACCGCTCCGGTCGATCGTCACAGCGATGACGTAATCCGTGGCTGCCAGCCCGGCGAGCACGATCGTGACGGGCGGTGCGACCACGAGCGCCGCTCCGGCCACGATCAGTGGGTACGCGAAGAAGAACGGGCTCAACTCCTTGCCGGTCATGATCACGAGCAGCGTGGCGAGCGTGATGCCGACGGCGCCCTCGATCACGAACCGGTCGCGCCCGAAGGCCGTGAGCGGCATCAACTCGTGGACGACGAGCACCATCAAGCCGGCGACTGCGAGAACGGCCAGGATCGGCGGCTCGGTCGCCTCCCACAGGTTGGTCAGCCCGACGAAGCCCGCGGTGCCCAGGATGAAGGTCCAGGCGACGAGGCGGACCACGCGATCGTATGTCGCGACGGGCACCCCATCGGGCTGGGCGCCGGGTGTGGCTGCGAGGAGAACGCTTTCGGTCAGCGACTGCTCGGGCATGACCGGCACGCGCGCGGTCACCGGCCGGACCCGCGTTCGATCCAGCAGGTACGGCACAGCGAGCGCCACGACGAGCGCCAGGTTCGCCGCCACGGCGACGAGGAGCATGACGATGACCGGCTCCACCGGAGGTCTGCCTCTTCGCCTCTGCTCGGGGGTGCGTCCACCCAGGGAGGGCATGCTATTCGGCGCCACGCCATCGTCCGCGGCCAACGGCCGAGACGGATCTGATCGCGGTGCCGCGAGGGGACAGGGGCGCGGTGCGGCCACCGTTCCCCAAACTGCCACCTTGCCTTGCCGGGACGATTGCGTCGAGTCCTGAGCCGACTTTCTGGTGCGACGGGGCACCGTGCGACGACGACCGGCCGACGACCATACTGTCGCCGATGCCCACGGCTGCCGCAATGCTGCCGCGCGTTCTCGTCGTGGCCCGCTGGTATCCCTCGCACGATCAGCCCGGGCGCGGATCGTTCGTGGCCGATCTCGTGGCGACGCTGGTGGCGCGGGGCGCCTCGGTGATGGTCGCCTCGTTCGAGGCGACGCATGTCCGCGGAGTGGCGGAGACCCGGCCCGATCGTGGGACCCGCGCAGCGGCCGCGATCGGCACTGCGATCGATGGCCCCGCGGCCCGGGGCGGGCTGAACCGGCCGCACTCCTGGGGCGTGGCGGGCGTGCCGGTCGCGCGCCTGCCGGTCTTCCTGGACGGGGATCGGCGTCGGCCAGACGATGTGGCCGCGGCCCACGCCGCCGCGCTCATCCCATTCGGTCTCGCACTCGCGCGCGCCTGGCCGTTCGACGTGATCCACGCCCACACGGGTCTCGTCGACGGCACTGCCGCGCTGCGCCTGGCGCAAGCGGTGGGTCGGCCGCTGCTGGTGACCGAGCACAGTTCCACGGCTGCCGGTGAACTGGGCGACCCCGAAGCAGCCGCCCTGTATCGGCTGCTGCTGGGCGAGGCAGCGGCGATCGGGTCGACGCTGGGCGTGAGCCCGGACACGATCGATGTCCTGCCGAATGCCATTCCCATCGAGGGATTCCCACTCGGCTCCGATCGAGACCGCGATCCGGACGCGTTGCTGTTCGTCGGCTCCCGAAAGGCGAGCAAGGGCATCGAGCGGCTCCTGCGTGCGGTGGCCATGGCGCGGGCCGAGCGCCCGCAGCTGCGCCTCCGGCTGATCGGACCACCGGGGACAGGCGAGGAGGAGGCGGCCTGGGGGGCGCTGATCGCAGAACTCGGGCTGACCGGGGCCGTCCGGGTCGAACCGGCCGCCCAGCGGGTCGAGGTCGCCGCGGCCATGCGCCGGGCCGGGCTGTTCGTTCATCCCAGCCCGCGGGAAACGTTCGGGATGGTCGTGGCGGAGGCGCTCGCGTCCGGACTGCCGGTCGTGACGACCCCGTCCGGTGGCGGCGACGAGATCGTGGGGGCCGACGGCCGCTACGGAGAGGTGGCGGACGGCCTTGAACCCGAGGCGCTGGCCGCCGCGATTCTGCGGACGCACGGCCGGTCGCGGCGGCCCGAGGATGCGCTGCCGAGGCGGGCTTACGTCGAGGCCAGGTACGCGGCGCCGGCCGTCGGTGAACGGACCGTCGGGATCTACGAGGAGCTGATCGCGGCGGCCGGCGTGGCCGGTGGGGCGCCCCCCGGCGACCACGGCGAGACTGGCCCTGCCATCGCCTGACCAGCGCGCGGCCGCCGTCATCGCACTTGCCCGCGGCCAGGCCGTGCAGCGCTTCGACCTGCTGCCGCCAGCGCTGCGGCGCGCCACGACGGTATTCACGATCCCACCCGCGCCGGCCGGGCTCAACGCGGCCCAGCTGCCACCCGAGGGGACGTGGCACGAAGCCGATCCCCGGCAGGAGACCCTCCATCCGGGCGAGCTGGCGCGCCGCCTGCGGGACGCCGTCGGTGGCAGCGGCTGGCTGGTGGGACTCGACGCGGATGACGTCCTCGCAGCCGGGCCGGCGCTCGGTGCCGGGGTCGACCTGGCGCCCGGCGGCCTGCGCTGGCTGGCCGACCGCCGGGACGAGCTGGGCCAGAACGAAGGGCGCGGCTAGGCCGATCCGGGCGAGTCCAGCCGCTCGAGGACCGGCGCGAGCGCAGCGATCGAGGCTTCCGTGATCGGGTCGACGACGAGCTGCAGGTGGCCGATCCCGGCGGTCGCGAATGCGGCCAGCTCGCGCGCCATCGCCTCCGCGTCGCCGCTGAGCGCTCTGACCGGCGGTGCGTCGGAGGTCATCCGGACTCGGCCGCGACCCTGCGGCAGCTGCACGTACACGGCCGCGGTGCGGCCGATCGAGCCGACCGGCCGGCCGGCGGCAGTCTCGGCGGCGGCGAGCTGCCCGATGAGCGGCTCCAGGCCGTCGGGCCGATTCTCGAACCAGTCGTACCACGCGTTCCAGAGCTCGACGTGCGGGGCGGTGATCGCGAGCATCCGGGCGCCGATCGAGCCGACCATCAATGGCGGACCCCCCGGTCTGGGTCCACGCGGCTCGAGCGCCGCATCGCGGGCCTGGTAGTAGCGCCCGTCGAAGTCGATCGCTCCCTCGCGCAGAAGCGTGCGGATGATCGTGAATGCCTCCTCGAAGCGCGAGACCCGGTGGTCGAACGGGAAGCCGAAGGCGCGGTACTCGGCCTCGTTCCAGCCGGCCCCGAGCCCCAGGATCAGCCGGCCACCGCTGATGTCCTCGATGGTTGCGGCCTTCTTGGCGATCATCGCGGGCGCGTGGAAGCTGGTCGCTGCCACCAGCGGCCCGAGCTCGATGCGTGACGTGACAGCTGCCAGTGCGGCCAGGCTCGACCACGCCTCCCAGGGTCCACGCGGCGTGCCGTCCGGGGTCCGGTACAGCAGGTGGTCGCCCACCCAGAGGGAATCAAAGCCGACGTCCTCGGCCAGCGTCGCCATGGCCCGGAGCTCGGGCCAGCGGACCTCCCGTTCGACCTCCGGCAGCTGCACACCGACCTTGAGGGGTCTCGCCATTCAACGATCCTCCGCGCGATAGACGAAGAATGGGGCCCGCGATCGCGGCGACCGCATCGGCGAGGCTGCCGGGGTTGATCGAGCAGGCAGGGCCGGTCCCGGACCTCGCCCGGAGCCCGGTTGTGATCCGAGGGCCACCCGCGCACGCCCGCGGGCGGCGCCCGAACGGAGGTTGGTCGGGGCGGCCGGATTCGAACCGGCGATCTCGTGCTCCCAAAGCACGTGCGTTGAACCGAGCTACGCTACGCCCCGAGGTGCCGACGCGGTGCCGACCATCATACGGTGGAGCCTTTCGGTCGGCTGCGACGCCGCATGTACGATGTGGCATCGCGGGCGTGGATCTGCGCCCAGCGCGGCTGATCCGCCGGCAGGAGAACGGCATGCGCGACAACATCATGGGAACGGTGGTCCGACCAGCCGGGCCTGCGCACGCGCCCGACACCGAGCGGGGCAGCGTCGCGCGCATCACGACCAACGACGGCACCACCACCTACGTCGCATCGGAGGCAGAGGCGGCCCGGATCGCACAGACCATGTACCGGACCGACCATGACGCCGTCGCCACCGTGGTCCCATTCCGGGAGCGCCTCGAGGATTCGGACGTCGCTCGGTTCCGGGATCAGGGTTATCTCGCGATTGATGGGTTGCTCTCGGGGGCCGATGTGGAGGCGTCGCTCGCCGGCCTGCACGACCTGGCGCTTCGGCGCGAGGAACTGGGCGAGCGGATCTGGGTGCAGGAGGAGCCGTTCTTCCAGGAGCGCGGGTCGGACGTGCCGGCCGGCGATCCGGAACTGCGGATCCGCAAGCTCGCGCGGTTCGTGAAGGCCGACGAGCGCCTGGCGGCGGCGGCAGACCACCCGAACGTGCATGCGGTACTGGATCAGCTGATCGGCCCCGGGCACCGGCTGATCCAGGACATGGCGCTGATGAAGCCGCCGTTCAAGGGCAGCGAGAAACCCTGGCACCAGGACAACGCGTACTTCGACTGGACGCCGCTCGACGGGATTCTGGGCGTCTGGATCGCCCTCGACGAGGCAACGGTCGAGAACGGGTGTATGCAGATCATTCCCGGCTCCCACCTCGATGGCCCGGCGAAGCACTTCCACCTCCGCGACTGCCAGCTCGATGACCGCGGCGTCGCAGTGGATCGCATCGAGGTGGTGCCGCTCAAGCCGGGCGGTGCACTGTTCTTCTCGGCGCTTGTCCACCACGGCACGCCCGCGAACCTCAGCGCATCGCGGAGGCGGGCGCTCCAGTTCCACTACGCGGCCGCCCGCTGCCGGCGGATGACGTTCCGCGAGCACATGGCCTACTTCTCGGACGGTGCCTACTACGCGGGCTGCCGCGACTGGGACATGGAAGCGGGCGTGTCGCGGGCGATGCTCGAGGCCTGACCCTGGCACTCGGTCGCGCGGGCGCATCGAGGGCGGCCGGGATCGGGAGCGCCAGCGCCAGGATGGCTGCGGCTACCAAAACACGCGGGCCATGCGAAAGAGCATGCCCGGCGGCGTGTACGGGCTTGCACGTGTCGCGCAACGGCACGAATTTCACGAGCGCCGGGAATCTCGTGCACGTCGAACTTCGCACATGACGCGAACTTGGTCAGCATCTCCTTCAGCGCCCGGCGTGTCTTGCCGACACGACGGTCCGGGCATCTACGCGTCGAAGGCCATGAGTTCCCGGCCCCACACGACCTCGCCGTCGTAAATTCGCGTGATGTCCCGCAATGCACGCTCGGTCTGGCCCGGCACGTCCAGCCAGTGCGCCTGATGCACCAGGACCAGCTTCTTCGCCCCCGCCGCCTGCGCCACGCCCGCAACAGCCGTGCTCCCGGACATGTACTCGGCCTCGGCCGTCCCGTCGAAATCTTCCTGGACGCCGACGCACAGGCTAATCAAGATGTCCACGTCCCTGGCCAACTCGATCACTGTGTCGCACGGTGCGGTGTCTCCCGTGACGACAACGCTTCCGTCTTCGGTGTCCAGCCGGTAGGCGAGGGAGTCGAGCCAAGGCTGAACGTGTTTGGCGGGGGCTGCCGTCACCTCCCAACTCGACCCACTGAACACACTGCCTGGACCGACGTCCTTGGCGCGAACGATCGGCGGCTTTCGGGGTAAGGTGCCGCCACGACTCGTATGCGCGTTGAGGCTGAGAGGGTGGTTGATTCGCGCGATCCAGTCGTGGGCGAAGGCACCGTCGTGCTCGTCCAGAAGGCGATGCGTCAGCTGCTCGGTCAGTGTCGGGCCGAAGACCTGGAGCTCATTCTCCTTGCCGATGCTTTCGTTCCAGCGGCTCAGTAGAAAGCAGGGATAGTCCACATCATGGTCGAAATGATGATGGGTGAAGAAAAGATAGTCGACCCACGTCGGGCGGAGGCCCGATTGCACAAGCTTCGAGGTCGTCGACGGACCGCAGTCGAACATCAGGTACTCTGCGCCCACCTGGACGACATACGAGGAGCCGAAACGTTCAGCGGTGGAGTAGGGAGTGCCGCATCCGAGCAGATGGATTCTCACGCCTTTACTCCCCCGGCATGACTGCGTGATCCGAACGGCTGATCGAGGCCCAACTCATGCAATGTTCGGGTTGGCGCAACCGTGGCACCGGCTGTCCTCGGTCGGTCATCAGTCCTCACCGATTTTGTTTCGTATGCCTTGGATTGTAGGGTGACAACGTCACTGGCCGCTTATGGGGTGACACTTTCACTGGCCGTCCACACCGGCGCCGGAAAACCCTTGACACGCCCCGCCGATCTCCGCCACGATCTGCGGCGACGAAGGGGAGTAACCCAGCCGGCTCGTGGCGTCATCCCGGTCATCCTCACTGGATGACCCGCTGCGGCCGACCAAGGACGACCGCGGTCGGGAGAGACCTTTGGCACTGATATGCCGGAGGTCGTTCTGTGTCCGACGCCCTGTTGCCCTAGCTGATCCTCGCCGCGGTCATCGGCGCCATGCTGGCGCTGGATCTGCTGGTCCTCCATCGCGACCCCAAGCCCGTGCCGTTTCGTGAGGCCGCCCGCTGGAGCGCAGTCTGGATCGGGCTTGCGTTGGGGTTCGGGGCGTACGTCACGCTCACGCGCGGAAGCACCGCCGGTGGGGAGTACTTCGCCGGCTATCTCATCGAACTGTCGCTCTCGGTCGACAACGTCTTCGTCTTCGCCCTGATCTTCACCGCGTTCTCGGTGCCGGCGGCATACCAGCACCGCCTGCTGTTCTGGGGAATTCTCGGCGCGATCGTGTTCCGCGCGGTGTTCATCGCCGCGGGCACCGCCATCCTCGCGGCCGCGCACTGGTTCATCTACCTGCTGGGCATCCTGCTGGTCATCACCGGGTTCCGGCTCGCGCGGTCCCGCGGCCACGCGGTGGACCCCGAGAAGAACCCCGTCCTGCGGCTGTTCCGCCGCTTCATCCCGATGACCAATTCCTACCGGGGCGCCGCGTTCGTCGTCCGCGAGGGCGGCCGCCGGATCGCCACCCCCCCTGCTGGCGGTCCTCGTGGCCATCGAGACCACCGACATCATGTTCGCCCTCGACTCGATCCCGGCCGTCTTCGCCGTCACGACGGACCCCTTCATCGTCTTCAGCTCCAACCTCTTCGCGATCCTGGGCCTGCGCTCGCTGTACTTCCTGCTCGCGGGGCTGCTCGACCGTTTCATCTACCTCAAGCTGGGTCTGGCGGCGCTGCTCGTCTTCGCCGGCGCGAAGATCCTCGTCGGCTCGTTCTACAAGATCCCGATCGCGCTGTCGCTGTCGGTGATCGTGGCGATCCTGGCCACGGCGATCGTGGCCTCGCTTCTGGCCACGAACCCGCAGCGCAACGCGTGGCGGGCGCAGGCCGGTGCGGCGCTCCGGTCGTGGTCGGTCGCGCGAGTGGCGTCCGGCGTGCTCCTTGGGATCGCGGCGACGGCGCTGTTCGCCGGCGCGGCAACGGCGCGGGACCTTGGCGCGGGCTGGCTGCTGCTCGACGTCGCGGTCATCGCCGCA
>VGPE01000117.1 GCA_016875645.1 Chloroflexota bacterium | reverse complement strand
CGACGACCGCCGCGTCGTCGTAGTACGTCGGGGCAGCGGCCAGCAGGCCCAGCAGCGGGGGGACCGCCCAGTAGGAACAGGCCGCCTCGGCCCACCCGAGATCCGCCGGCACTGGCACCACGCTGGCTGCGTCGGTGTCGATGAACTCGCGATGGCCGCCCCAGGTCCGCCCGGCGTAGACCCGCTGGCCGACGTGGAGTCGGCCCTCGGCCGCGGCCTCGGCCCCGATCTCGACGATTTCGCCGGCGGCCATGTATCCGAAGCCGCCGATCGCCGGCCACGGTGCGCGTTCATCGCGGGGCCCGAGTTCGGGGACGAAGAGCTTGCGCTTCTCGGTGCCCGCGCTGACCCCGGAGACGACGGTCCGAATCAGTACCTGGCCGGGGCCGATCGCCGGGACGTCGACATCGCCGACCTCGAGCCGGCCGAGCTCCGGGGCGATGAGTGCTTTCACCCCTGGAGCGTGATCGGCGGGTGCCGATCGACCTCGTGCGCTCGCAGCCAGTCCTCGTCCATCTCGATGCCCAGGCCGGGGCCTGTCGGCAGCTCGAACGCGCCATCCCGGAAGACCAGCGGTTCGCGCAGACCACCGGTGACGAACGGGTTCTCGGTCGTGTCGTGCTCGAGCAGGGGGATGTCGTTCCCGGGCACCAATGTCGGCTCCGGCAGGAGCGCGGCCACCTGGAGCGAAGCGGCCTCCGTGATCGCGCCGTTCCACGAATGGGGCAGCGTCCGGATCCCGTACAGGGACGCGAGGTCCGCGATGAACAGGATCTCGGCGATGCCGCCGCAGAGCGACACGTCCGGTTGGACGATGTTGACAGCCCGGCGCTCGAACAGCTCCCGGAACTGATCCCGGGTCTGGAGCATCTCGCCGCCGGAGATGGCGATGTCCAGGGCGGCCGTCAGCTGCGGATACTCGCGGTAGCCGTATTGCGGGAGGGGTTCTTCGTAGAAGGAGAAGCCCATCGCGCCCAGCTCGCGCCCCACCCGCAGCGCGGTGGGCAGCGTGTACGAGCCCCACGCGTCCACGGCCAACCGGACGTCTGCCGGGACCGCCTCACGCAGCCTCGCGAGCAGCGGCAGCTCAACCTCCGCGTCATAGCGTCCGGTGCGGAGCTTGATCGCGCGGAAGCCCTGCTCCACGAGGCCCAGTGCCTCCGGGATCCAGCGGTCGCGCGGATGGATGCCCTCGAGGTAGATCATCCCCGAGGCGTAGGCCGGCACCCGCGTGCGCAGGGCTCCTCCGTACAGCTGGTGGATCGGGACGCCGAGTGCCTTGCCCCACAGGTCGTGGATGGCGATGTCCAGCGCCGCAATCGCGAGCCCGCTCTCGAAGGGCGCCAGCCAGGGCTCGCGCCAGCGGCGCTGGACCCAGGCCGGATCACGACCCAGGAGACGCGGTGCGAAGTCCTGCTCGATCGCGTGGCGGACGCCGCCGAGGGGCGCGGTCTCACCCCAGCCGACCAGGCCTTCATCGGTCTCCATCCGGACGAGGAGCGTGGAGCGCGCGCGGTTGTAGACGCCTCCGGGTCCCGCAGGATGCGCCAGGACGTGCCGCATCTGGATGGTCTCGATCGACGCGATCTTCACCTGTCCCACCTCACATGCGGTCCGCCGATGCGGGAGTATGGGCACACCATGACGAAGCCATCAGACGCCCGTGCCATCCCCACAGACCTCGACGAGCGAACAGAGGCCGCCCGCGCCGCATTCGAGCTACCCGCGATCGCCGTCGCGATCACCGACGAGCATGGCGAGATCGTGCAGTTCGCCGGCGCCGGCTCCGTCGCGGCGGAGGGTCCGCAGAAGCCGCCGACGCCGCGAACGGCGTGGCGCGTCGCCTCGATCACGAAGCCGTTCACCGCCACGTCGATCTTCCGCCTGCGCGACGCCGGCCTTCTCGACCTGGACGACCAGCTGGTCGTCCACCTGCCGGAGTTCGCCGCGGCCCGGCCATTCGGCGGGCCCGTGGCTGACGTCACGCTGCGCCGGATGCTGCTCCACCAGTCGGGCCTGCCCACCGAGGCGCCCCTGCCCTCGTGGGCGGCCGGGCGATTCCCATCACTGGAGGAGATCCTCGCGGCGTTCCCCGACACGGATGTCGCGATCGCCCCCGGTGAAGGCTTCAAGTACTCCAACCTGGCCTATGGACTGCTGGGCGAGGTCGTGGCGCGTCGGAGCGGCGTCCCGTACGTCGAGTACCTGCGCGCGAACATCCTGGGCCCGCTGGACATGCCGGACAGCCGCTTCGATCCCGCGACGCCGGATCCCGCGGCGGCCCTTGCCGATTCCTGGGTGACGTCGCGTCCGCTCGGCGGCTCGCATCGGCCCGCTCCGTACGCGAGCCTCAACGGGATCGCGTCGGCCGGCCAGCTGATCACGACCGCGGCTGACCTCGCGCGCTGGATCGCCGCCCAGTTCCCGGGCGGCCCGGCAGCGCACGTGCTGCCGGACGCGACACTCGTCGAGATGCAGGCGGCGACGGCCGTCAATTCGGGGCCGGCGACGTCCCGGACCCTGGGCTGGGAGCTGACCACCGACCTCGGCGGTCCCGTGCACGGACACGGAGGCGGCGTGTTCGGCTTCAGCAGCTACGTCGCCTTCCACGTTCCGAGCCGGACCGGGGTCATCGTGCTCGCGAACCTCTGGCCCAGCCGCGGCGCTGCTCCGGGCGTCGCGGCAGATCTCTTCGCCGACATGCTCGGCGGACCGCGCCGAGCGGCACCGGCGGCCGCCCCGCCTCCGCCACCCGCGACGGAAGCCCTCCCCGACGTGGCGCGTCCCTTCCTCGGCGCATGGTTCGCCGACCCCGGCTTCCCCGTGCGCCTCGAATGGCGGGCCGGCGGTCTGCACCTGCTGGCGGCCGACCGCGGCGAGTACGTGCTCCATGCCCCGACGCGCCTTCGGGTCGAAGGTCCGGATCGCCTGCGGGCGCTCGACGGCCGGGGGGCGGGCGAACTCCTGGTCTTCTCTGACCGCGCGGCTGACGGCGGGTGGTCGCGGTTCGAGGTCGGCGGCTTCGTGTACGAGCGCACCTGAGCGCGATCCGGGCATACTCGGGCTTCATCGCACTGGAGGGATGGGTGAGCACCAGGATCGGCGTCATCGGGACGGGCTTCATGGGTCGCACCTGGGCCGAGGTGGCAGCGAACCACGTCGACGACACGCAGGTGGTCGCCGTCGCGGGCGGGCGACGGGCGGAGGCATTGGCGCGCGACTACGGCGCGGCCCTCGAGTCCAGCCCGGCCAGCCTGCTCGCGCGCAACGACATCGACCTCGTCGTCGTGGCGACGCAGCCGGACTCCCATCGCGACTACGTGGTCCAGGTGGCCGAGGCCGGCAAGCACGCGCTGGTCGAGAAGCCGATGTCCCAGACCGTGGGCGAGGCCGACGCGATGGTCGCGGCGCACGAGAAGGCCGGCACGGTCCTTGCCGTCTGCTCTCAGCACCGGTTCCGGGCAGCGCCCGTGGCGGCAATCCAGCTCATCAGGGACGGTGCCATCGGCGACCTCCGCATGATCCGCGCCCAGGGGGTGATCACCCAGGACGAGGCTGCGGAGCCGGACAACGAACCGTATGCCGACATGGGCTTCCACGTCCTCGACGTCGTGCGCGGGATCGTGGGCAGCCCGGCGACGATTGCCTTCGGCCAGCAGGCCTCCTTTCGAGTCCCGCCCGCACGCGGCAGCACGATGGCCCTCTACCGCTTCGCCAATGACGTCCTGGCCAGCATCTGGATCACCTATGAGCTGCCACAGCCGGGCCTCGGGTCGATGGGCAACTACCTGATCACTGGCTCGAAGGGAATGATCGACCTCGACTCGTACGGGGCGGTCAAGCTCGGCGACGCCCGCGGCTGGCGCACCGTCTTCGAGCAGGCCCCGTTCGACCCCAACGATCCGAACGATCCGATCCGCCTGAAGGCCTACGCGGACGAGCTGCGGGACATCCTCCGCGCGATCCGCGACCGCGGTCAGGCCCTGGTCAGCGGCAGCTGGGGGCGCGACACCATGGAACTCATCGATGCGGCGCGCATCGCCAGCGACCGCGGCCAATCGGTCAGACTGCCCCTGGAGCCATCACTGCGGACGATGTGAGCGCACTCGAATCAGCCAACGGAAATGCGCTGCCACTGAAACCAACTTGACACTTCGACGGGGGGGGGCTCCACGATGCGATCCGCCGCACCCGTCGCGGCGTTTCGCGTTCGCATTGAGGAGGCACGGATGCGGGCACGGTTGCTCACCATTGCCACCGCGGTCATGTTGATCGCGTCGGCCTGTAGCTCGACGCCGGCGGCTACGACAGCCCCGACCGCCGCCCCAACGGCAGCCCCCACGGCTGCCCCAACGGCTGCCCCAACGGCGGCCCCCACGGCTGCTCCGACCGCTGCCCCAACCGCTGCCCCGACGGCGGCCCCGACGCCCGCCGCTCGGCCCAGCGTCCTGCGCGTCGCCCGCATCTCGGACTTCCTGCCGAGCATCCACCCGGTCAACCTCGGCACGGGCAACCAGGAGCTGATGGCGGACATTACCTTCAGCACGCTGGTTGACGTGGACAGCGACGAGGTCACGATCCTGCCCGACCTCGCCAAGTCCTGGACGGCATCCCCGGACGCGACCGTCTACACCTTCGAGCTCGACGAGCGCGCGGTGTGGAGCGACGGCCAGCCGGTCACTGTCGAGGACGTCTTCTTCACGATCGCCTGGACGAGCTGGTACCCGACCGCCCTGAAGCAGTTCGGACTCGAGATGTACCGGAACGTCAAGGGCGGCGAGAACGGATCGGGCACGGCCATCGCCCCGGGAACCATCCCCGAAGGCCTCAAGAAGATCGACGATCACACGATCGAGATCACGCTCTCGAAGCCCGATGGGACGTTCCTGCGGCGTCTCGCCGGCGCCTACTACTACATCCAGCCGGTCCACATCCTCGGCGAGCTGACGGGTGAGCAGGCTGACTCCTGCGAGTTCTGCCTCGGCACAGCCGGCGTGACCATCGGCTCCGGCCCGTACGACTTCGAGACCTCGATCTCCGCGACCGGCGCCAATTTCAAGGCCAAGAAGGGCTACTGGAAGGGCAAGGACGGCCCGGTCGAGCAGATCGTCTACAAGATCCAGGAGTCCAACGTCTCCGTCGCCCAGCTCAAGGCGGGCGAGCTCGATCTCGTCATCCGCGTCCCGCCGCTGGAAGGCCCCGGTCTCGCTAGCGTGGCCGGCCTCAAGCAGTTGAACGTCCCGGGCGTCGGCATCTTCGCCCTCAACTTCAACCACAGCCAGACCGACGCCGCGTTCCGCCAGGCGATCGCCTACGCGATCAACCGGCCGGAGATCATCGAGCAGGTGCTCGGCGGCCGGGCCTCGCTCAACTACGGCATCCCGCCCGGCTTCAAGCTCTACGACGACCTCGACAAGTACGACTTCAACGTGGACAAGGCCAAGGAGCTGCTGGCAACGTCCGCGTTCAAGGACAAGAAGTCGATCGAGCTGATCTACCTCGCAGAGGACCCGAACTTCACGCTGACCGCCCCGGCCCTCCAGCAGTACATCCAGGAGAACCTCGGCATCACCGTGGAGCTGTCGGCCTTCCCCACGGCTCCGTACGTGGAGTTCATCGAGAAGAACAACGACTGGGAGATCTACCTGTCCTTCGGCGGGTCCGAAGGCGTGGGCTGGTACCAGTCCGAGATCTACACGGCCTGCCCGGGCATCGGCGTCACGTACCTCAAGCTCGACGTCGGCGACGACCGCGGCGAGTGCGCCTACCAGGCGCTGTTCAAGGAGGCCGCCGGCCTGTCCGGTGAGGCCCAGGACGAGGTGCTCCACGAGCTTGCCCGCAAGCTCAGCACCAACATCCCGATCTTCCATCTGTGGCAGCCCAACTACCTGCACGTCTACTCGGATCGGCTCGGGGGCGGCTTCCGCATCTACCCGAACGAGCGAGAGTCGTTCCAGTCCATCCTCGATTGGACCTACGCGCCTTAGTCGCCTGACTTCGTCGCACTTGTCCTGAGCCAGTGATGCAGGCGCCCACCGGCCGCCTCCGATCAATCGCATAGGAGGCCCCGGTGGGCGCCTACATCCTTCGTCGGCTGCTCATCTCGATCCCCGTCCTGCTGGGAATCACGATCATCGGGTTCGTCGCGCTCAAGATGACGCCCGGCGACCCGCTGACCGCGTCGCTGAACCCGGAAGTCCTGGCCAACCTGATGTCCAGGCCCGAGGTCCTCGAGGCCGAGCGCAAGCGCCTCGGCTTCGACCAGCCGATCTTCCCCAATCAGTACTTGATCTGGCTGGGCAAGGTCGTCCAGGGCGACTTCGGCTACTCCGTCACGTCGAAGCGCTCCATCGCGTACGAGGTCGGCTCGCGCCTGCCGCAGACCCTCTTCCTGATGATCATCGCGCTCACCCTGGCGGTGGTGATCGCGATACCCGTGGGCGTGATCAGCGCCGTGCGCCAGTACTCGAAACTGGACTACAGCCTCAACGGCATGGCCATCTTCCTCGCGTCCACGCCCGTGTTCGTGCTGGGCCTCGTGTTCGTCTACGTCTTCGCCGTGAACCTGCGGCTCTTCCCGACGAGCGAGCTGCACAGCACGAACCGGCACGACATCGGGGATGCGATCTGGCATGTCGTGTTGCCCGCCTCGGTGCTGGCGATCGTGAATGCGGCACCGCTGGTGCGCTACACGCGGGCGAGCATGCTCGACGTGCTGAGCAGCGACTACATCACCACCGCGCGCGCCAAGGGTGTGCTCCCGTGGCTGGTGACGACGCGCCACGCGCTGCGCAACGGCCTGATCCCGATCATCACGCTGCTCGCGCTGCTGATCCCGGAGTCCGTGGCCGGCGCGGTCATCACCGAGCAGATCTTCGCGTGGAACGGCATGGGCCAGATGGTGGTGAAGGCGGCCAATGCCCGCGACCCGTCGCTCATGATGGCGGTCATTCTCATCACCGGCGTCGCGGTCCTGCTGGCCAACCTGATCGCGGACATCGGCTATGCGATGGCGGATCCCCGCGTGCGCCTGGACCGGGCGAAGTAGCCGTCACCGATGTCGACCATCGCGCAGCCCAGCGATTCGAGCCCGCCGGCAACGCCGGCCCCGGCCTCCCCCACGCCTGCCGATCCGTGGGGAACGACCGGTGCCACCCAGGTCGTCGTGGAGCACATCTCGGCGGGCCAGGCGGCCATCCGCCGGTTCCTGCGCCACCGGCTCGCCATCGTCGGCGTCATCGTGGTCGTGACGGTGGTCGTGATGGCGATCGTCGCGCCGCTGCTGTCGCCCTGGCCGCCCAACTACATCGACTTCATCACCGGCTCGCGCAAGCCGCCCAGCGACTGGCATCCGCTGGGCACGGACATCGTGGGCCGCGACATCTGGGCGCGCCTGCTGTACGGCGGCCGGACCTCGATCATCGTGGGCCTCGGCGCCGTCGCGCTCTACCTCGCCATCGGCACGCTGCTCGGCCTCGCGGCTGGCTTTTACGGCGGCAAGGTCGACCAGGTGATCATGCGCTTCACGGACACGATCATGTCGTTGCCGCCGCTGCTGCTGATCATCGTGTTCGTGGCCGCGATCGGGCCCAGCATCTACTCGGTGATCACCGTGATCGGATTGCTCGGCTGGCCGATCACGTGCCGCCTCGTCCGCGGCCAGCTGCTGGTGCTGCGGGAGTCGGAGTTCATCACAGCGGCGCGCGTCGTGGGCGTCGGCGACCGGACGATCCTGTTCCGGCACATGCTGCCCAACATCTTCGGGCCGCTCACGGTCGTGGCGACGTTCGGCGTGGCGACGGCGATCCTGCTCGAGTCGAGCCTGAGCTTTCTGGGCCTCGGCGTCCGGCCGCCGCAGTCCAGCTGGGGCAACCTCATCACCGAGGCCGTGAACCCCAACGTCCTCAACGACGTGCCGTGGCAATGGATGCCCGCGGCCGTCGCGATCACGCTCATGGTCCTGGGCGTCAACTTCATCGGCGACGGGCTGCGCGACGCACTGGATCCACGGACGGCGAAGCGCGGATGAGGCGCATCCCCGGCGCGCTGGTCGCGCTGTTCGTCGCGGCCTGCGTGGTCGCTGCCTGCGAGCCGACCGAGCCGCCGGCGTTCGCGCGGCGGTCGACCGCACCCGCCACGGCCCGCCCGACCGCGGGAACCTCGGCCCCGGCGTCC
>VGPE01000116.1 GCA_016875645.1 Chloroflexota bacterium | reverse complement strand
CCGCGCCCGCCGCGGCCGCGTCGCCGTCCCCCGACCCCGCGGCGGATCGACTGACCGTGGCCGTGGCCTTCTACCCCATCGAGGAGGCGGCCCGTGCCATCGCGGGCGACCGCATCGAGATCGCGGGCCTCACGCCGGTCGGGGGCTCACCCCACGACCTTGAGGTGACCCCGGCCATGGTGGATGAGCTCGCGGGCGCGGACCTCGTGCTCTACCTGGGCGGTGGCTTCCAGTCCGCGATCGCGGACGTGGTGGCCTCGCTGCCCGACGGCGTCGAAGCCATCGACCTGCTGGCGGGCCAGAAGCTGCTGCCGGTCGACGATCAGCTGGCGGGCACCGACGGCGAGGTGGATGGCGAGGTCCTCGAGGGCGGCTTCGATCCGCACGTGTGGCTGGACCCGGTCCGGTTCGGGCAGATGGTGGGCACCATCGAGGCGGCGCTCAGCACGGCCGATCCGGCCAACGCCGCCACGTACGCGGAGGGTTCCGCGGCGTACCAGGCGCGCCTGGGCATCCTCCATGATCGGCTGGCCGCATCCTTGGCGGACTGCGCGTCGCGGACGATCGTGACGAGCCATCGGGCCTTCGGCTACTTCGCTGAGCGGTACGGCCTGGAGCAGCTGCCGATCGCCGGCGTGTCGCCCGACCAGGAACCCGATCCGCGGTCCCTGGAGGCTGTGGCGCAGGCGGCTCGGGACCGGGGCGTGCGCACCATCTTCTACGAATCGGTCGTGCCGCGCGCCTTCGCGGACACCGTGGCCCGGGAGATCGGTGCGGTCGTGGACGCGCTGGAGCCGGTGGAGTCGCTCACCCAGGAGCAGCTGGACCTGGGCCTGTCGTACCTGGCGCTGATGGACCAGAACCGCGCGGCCCTGGTGCGCGGTCTCCCCTGCTTCGGCGACTGATGCCCCGATGCCGGCCATCGAGCTCCAGGAGGTCAGCGTCCGGTACGGCGACATCCGGGCGCTCACCGGCGTCAGCTTCGCGGTGGCGCCGGGTTCGCTGGTCGCGGTGGTGGGCCCCAACGGTGCCGGCAAGTCGACCCTCTTCCGGGCCATCGGGGGGCTGGTGAACCACGACGGGCGGATCGCCCTGGGTGGCCGCCCGTGCCACCACCAGGAGGACGCATGGCGGCGGCGCTCATCCCCCAGCGGTCGGCCCATCGACCTCAGCTTCCCCATCACGGTCCGGGAGGTGGTGCTGCTGGGACGCCGGCGGTTCCTGCGCATGGGCCGCCGACCACGCCCGGAGGATCGACGCGTGGCCGAGGCGGCGATGCACGAGGTGGGCGTGACCGACCTGGCGGACCGGCCGGTGGGTGCCCTCTCGGGCGGCCAGCTGCAGCGCGTGCTCATCGCCCGGGCCATCGCCCAGGAGGCGGACGTGCTGCTCCTGGACGAGGCGCTCAGCGGCGTGGACGCGCCCGCCACGGATGGGTTGCTGACGCTCTTCTCGCGGCTGGCGGCGCGCGGCACGACGCTCCTGGTGGCCACCCACGACCTGGCGCTCGCGCGGCGGCGTTTCGATCGCTGCCTGGCGCTCAACGGGCGCCTGGTGGGGGATGGGCCGCCCATCGATGCGCTCAGCGAGGCGGCGGTGGAGGCGACGTTCGGGTCGGGCCGCCTGCCGGGCGCGGGTGACGACGGCACGCGGCTGGCGCTCGCCTGACCCATGGAGCTCCTTGACTGGCTGACGCAGCCATACGCGTCGAGCTTCATGCAGCGAGCCGCCATGGCGGCCGTGATCGTGGGCGCCATCGTGCCCCTGGTGGGCTGCTGGATCCTGCTCCGGCGGCTGTCCTACCTGGGCGATGCGATGAGCCACGCCACGCTCGCCGGGGTGGCGCTGGCGTATCTCTTCGGCCTGTCCATCACCGGCGGCGCGTTACTGGGTGGAGTCGCCATGGCGCTCCTGATCGCCCTCCTCAACAGCCATCCGCGGCTGCGCGAGGATGCCGTCATCGGCGTCGGTGAGAGCGTCCTGTTCGCCACGGGGATCATCATCATCAACGGCAGCAGCAACATCGGCGTGGATCTCTCCCACTTCCTGCTGGGCCAGATCACGACCGTCTCGGACGCCGACCTGTGGCTGGACCTGGCGCTCGCGGCCGGGGCCACGGCGGCGCTCTGGTTCCTGTTCCCCGACCTGCTGGCCGCCACCTTCGACGAGGAGCACGCGCGCCAGGTGGGCGTGCCCGTGGCCCGGCTGCGGCTGACGCTGCTGGTCCTGCTCAGCATCGCGATCGTGATCTCGCTCCAGACCGTGGGCCTGCTGCTGTCCGTGGCGCTGCTGGTCATCCCGGCCTCCACCGCCCGCCTGGTGACCGATCGCGTGGCCCCCATGTCCGCGCTGGCCGTGGTGCTGGGGGTGAGCGCGTCCATCGCCGGCCTCACCCTCAGCTACCACCTCGCCACCCCGGCGGGTGCCACGATCGCACTGGCTGCCGCGGCGATCCTGGGGGTCGTGATGGTGGCCACGCTGCCGCGGCGCGTCCGGGCACCCACGGTGGTGGCGCGTGCCTGACTCCATCGACCGCCTGGCGGTCGTGGTCTGCCGCGACTGCTGCTGCGGGTCGCCCGGCAAGCATCCGGACGTGCCGCACGATGCCCACCTGGCCGCCCTTCGCGATGCCGTCGCGGAGGTGCCGGGAGCGGTCGTGGCTGTCAGCCGCTGCCTGGAGACGTGCGACCGGTCGAACGTCGTGGTGGTCCAGCACCGGACCCGCCGCGGGCTCGAGGCCACGTGGCTGGGCGGACTGGTGCACCAACGACAGCTCGACGGTCTGTGCGCCTGGCTGCGTGCGGGCGGACCGCGCACAGCACCCCTGCCGCCGGCGCTCCGCCCGGCGCGCTTCCGATCCCCGCATCGCGTGCCCGACCGAACGGGCGGGAGGAACCGATGATCACGGCTCCCCAGGCTGACCGCTGGCGGCCCGCAACCCTCGGGATCTCGCCGGATCCCGGCCGGGTCGCGGGCGTCGCCGAGCCCGAGCCCTCGGCCCTGGAACGGCTGTGGGACGAGCAGGGACAGCCCCTGTTCCACCAGCAGTGCTGGTGCTGGGGCTGGGACATCCGGCGGCCCGCCGGCAACCTGCTGCTGGAGCGAGGCTTCCGCTGGCAGCGCCCACCCGACCCCAACGCCGGCAGCTCCGCGTATCGCCTCCGTGGCCACGGCTACCGAGTGGGGCTGTGGGGCTTCGGGGTCCATTACTCCCGGCCCGGTGCCGGTGGCGTGTTCCTGGGCCGCTACGCCTCGTTGCCGCTGGCGTCAGAGCTGGACCGCCCACCCGCCGACGTGTGGCTGCCGGGCGGGCTGCCGGCCATGGAGCCCGTGCTCGGCCGGGGCCCGGTGGCCGGCACGCTGTTCCCGTCGATGCTGCGCTGGATCGCAGCCTACGAGCGGTGGGTGGTGCGCGTGGCGGGACCGCGTCACCGAGAGGACGCCGTCCTGGCGTGGGGCGCCAAGACGGTGGTGGCCGCGGACCGGATGCCCGTCGCGTGGCTGGACCTGGCGCGGACGGTGGAGCGCCTCGCGGCAGCCGACGACGACCGCACCCTGCACACCGCTGATGCCGCCCGACACGATCCCGATCTGGGCGTCAGCGATCGCGGCGCAGGATGAGCATCTCCTGGTCGTCCGCCGGCTCGCTCTTCGCGCGCTCGAATCCACACTTGCGCCCGACAGCGATGGATGGTTCGTTGTGCCGGTGAACGTGGAGTTCGATCGACGCGCCGTTGAGTCGATCGTGCGCGAGGTCGACCGACGCGCGCAGAACGAACGTGGCGTAGCCCTGGCCCTGCGACTCTGGACGGATCTGATAGAAGCCGTTGAGCAGCCGGTCCGCGGGGTCGCCTATCCAACACACCCCCCCGACGCCAACGACCCCGGTCCCGTCTTCGACGCTCCAGTAGCCGAAGCCGTGCTGTTCCCAGTGACGGTCGATCCAGGCGAGGAAGCGGTGCGTCTGGCCGATGTCCGTATGGCGCTCGGTGGGATGGAACGCCCACATGCGCTCATCGCTCATGAAGGCGTGGTACGCCTCAAGGTCCGAGACCGCCGGCCGTCGCAGGCGTGGTGTCGGGACGATGTCACCCATCTGGCCCTCTCATGATCCGATCATGGGCAGCGCGATGGCCTCGACACCGATGACTCGCCAACTCGCGAAGCGGCGGTCACCGCCTTGGGTGATCGCGCCGTGCTGCCGGCGGAGCGCATGAGCTGGGGCTGGCGGCAGCTGGCCCTTGCCGGGCGGCGCTACTCCCGGACCTCGAACCGATAGGTCACGCGATCGGTGCCGACGGGCGTGTGGCCGTCGGGGTCAAGTCCCAACACGTGGTGTCAGAGCGCATCGTCCTCGCGTCTCGCTTGATCAGCTGGCCATGAGTAGCGCCGGCACCTCCTCTTGCTCGCTCGTGGCGTCGATGAGCGCCATGGTCTCGGGTCGGAAGTAGCGCCGGCCGTCCTGCCACTCGTCGTCCTGCTCGGCCAGGATCATGCCCACCAGGCGGATGACCGAGGCCCGGGTGGGGAAGATGCCCACCACGGCGGTGCGACGCTTGATCTCCTTGTTGAGGCGCTCGAGCGGGTTCGTCGAGCGGATCTGGCGGCGATGGGTCTCGGGGAAGGTGAGGTGTGCGAGCAGGTCGGCCTCGGCCCTGGCGAGCAGCTCGGCCACCTTCGGGAAGCGTGCCCCCAGTCCGTCCACCGTCCGCCGCAGCTGCTCCCGGGCACTGGCCTCGTCGGGTTGCTCGAAGATGGAGCGGATGATGGTGGCGACCATGCCCCGCGCCGAGCGCGGCACGAGGTCCTGGGCGTTGCGCGTGAAGTGGACCCTGCATCGCTGCCAGGCAGCGCCGAGGAGCTGCTGGTGGACGGCCTTGACGAGCCCCGGGTGGTCGTCGCTGATGACGAGGCGGACACCGGACAGGCCACGCTCGACGAGGCCCCGGATGAAGGCCGGCCAGGCACTGCCCTCGTCGTTGCCCGACGCGAGCTCGAGCCCCAGGATGCGTCGTTCACCGCTCATCGCCACGCCGGTGGCCACGAGCGCTGCCATGGAGACGACCCGGCCGGCCTCGCGGACCTTCAGGTAGGTGGCATCGAGCCACAGGTACGGGTACGCCTCACCGCTGAGCGAGCGACCACGGAAGGCCTCGACCTCGGCGTCGAGCGCGGCACAGATGCGGCTCACCTGGCTCTTGCTCATGGAGGTGATGCCGAGGGTCTCGACGAGGTCCTCGACCCGGCGCGTGCTGACACCCGCCACATAGGCTTCCTGGACCACCGCGAGCAGGGCCCGCTCGGCCCGCCGTCGCGGCTCGAGCAGCGAGGGGAAGTAGCTGCCGTCGCGGACCCGCGGGATGGCCAGCTCGACGCTGCCCACGCGCGTGTCCCAGCGTCGATCCCGGTAGCCGTTGCGGCGGGTCAGTCGGCGTTCCGGGTCTCGTTCACCGTGCGGCACACCGGTGAGCTCGGTGATCTCCGCCTCCATCACGGCCTCAGCGAGGACACGCAGCCCTTCCCGCAGGAAGTCGACCTCACCATCCCCGACCGCCTTGCGCACCGTCTCGATGAGCGCCATCCTGTCCTCGGCCATCGTGTCTCCTTCGTCGTCGGTTCCTTACTCCAACGACGCGAGGATGACGCGGTGGCCGTTCACATCCATGGCCACCGCGCTGTGACACCAACTATGGGGACATGACCGCCCGGCTCCGCCCCGTCGGACCGATCACGCGGGCCGCTCAGACTGGCCGGCGTCCAGCTCGCGGCGGGGCGGCCGGGCCCCGTTCGTCGCGCCGTTCGCCGCGCGGACGGCGGGGCACATGACGTTTGAGGCATGGCGAGAAGCGTGTCGGTGACGACGATGGTTGCATGAGATTCCTAGTGCTCGCTCTCCTCGCCACGACAGGACTCGCGCGGTCCTCGTCGCGATCGACACCCTCGGCAAGGTCCGGGGCGCGACCGACGGCCGGCGCAATGCGTACGAGGTCGACGTCGCGGCGATGGCCCGGCTCCAGGGCCTCTTCCGGGACTGCTCCGTCGCGCTGGTGATCGTGCACCACGCGCGCAAGGAGTCGAGCGACGACTTCCTCACCAGCGTGTCCGGGACGTACGGGATCACCGGCTCGGCCGACACGATCGTCGTGATCCGGCGCAAGCGCAACGAGGCGTTCGGGACCATCCACGTCACCGGACGCGACGTCGCCGACGAGGAGATCAGCGCCCGCTTCGACGAGCTCGCCTGGACGGCGGCCCCCGGCGCCCTCCCGGCGGCGACGTTCGAGCGGACCGAGGTCTACCGCGTCATCGAGGAGCGCGGCCCGATCTTTCCGCAGGCCATCGCGGACCTGATCGGCAAGAGCCGGCAGAACGTCCAGAACATGGTCAACGGGCTGGCCCAGGCCGGCGCGATCGCCCGGACGGGGCGCGGCTACGTGACCGCCGCCGTCGTCATCGACACGACCCCGGATGGGCGAATCCCCCTTTCTCTCCCCCGTGTCTCCAGTGACTCGGGGAGAAACGCGGGACACGGGGGACACGCGCCCGCGGGCACGTCCGGGCGCGAGGAGGCGCCGGTCCTCCGCGTCGTCCCCGCCGACTCGACCGGCTGGGCGAGGCCTTGCCGGTCCTACCGCGAGCACCAGTTCGACCACCGCCAGCGGCCGTCCGGCTGGACGTGCCTGGCCTGCTACCCGGAGGAGGATCCCGCATGACCACGCCCGCCACCGCCACCCCCGCCGCGACCCGGCCCGTCGCCACCCGCCCCGTCGGCGTCCACCGGACGAAGACGCACCTCTACTACTTCAACGGCGCCGGCCCATGGCCTGGCGTGACGTCGATCACCAAGGTCCTCGATGCCCCCGCGCTCACCTACTGGAAGATGAACCAGGTCGCCCAGGCGGCGATCGCCGGCGCCGAGCGCCTCATCGAGGACCGCGAGGCGGGACGGGTCGACGCGGCGGTCAAGTACCTGACCACGCTGTCGACGTCGGCGATGGACCGGGGTCAGCGGATCCACGCCTCGATCGAGCAGATCCTCCGCCGCGAGCCGGCGTCGATCGACCCTCGCGACGAGGCCGCGGTCGCCGGCGCCCGTGCCTGGCTCAACGCCCAGGTCCGCGAGCACGGGCTCCGACCGCTCGAGGTCGAGGCGTTCCTGCTGCACGGGACCCTGGGCTACGGCGGGACGTGCGACCTCATCGCCGAGCTCGACGGCGAGGTCTGGCTGCTCGACTGGAAGACGGGGTCCTCGGTGGCGACACCGGACGGCGCGGTGTACCGCGACCACCGCCTGCAGCTCGCCGCCTACGCGAACGCGGAGTTCATCGCGCGGCCGAACGACCCAGAGCGCCACCCGCTGCCGGCGATCACACGGTTCGGGATCGTCCACGTGACAGACGGCGGCACGCGGCTGTACGAGGCGGCCGTCACGCCGCGCGACTGGGTCGCCTTCCGCGCCTGCCTCGCCCTCCACGCCTGGTCGAAGGAGAAGGCGGCGTGAGCGTCGACCGGGCTCGCCTCGCCGGGTGCACCGTGGCGGCCCTCGCCGTGCTCGGCTTCTGGAGCTTGGTGCTCGCCGGGCTCTGGCTCGCCTGCCGACTGGTGTGGCCGTGACAGCGCCCCCTGGCGACGTGATCGCCATCGAGGTCCGCGGCCGGCCAGTCGCTCAGGGCTCCGGGCGCTCGTTCGTGTCGGGCGGCCGGGCCGTCCACGTGACGACATCCGCCCCGCTCCTCGCCTGGCGCGGCGCGATCGCCGCCGACGCGCGGGCGGCGATGGACGAGCGGCCACTGTTGGAGGGCCCCGTCCGGGTCGCGATCGTCGTCCGCCCCGCCGCCCGGCCCACCTCGCACTTCCTGCCGGCCAACAGCCGGCGCCCCGTGCCGGTACTGCGCCTCGATGCGCCCGTGTACCACACCGGCAAGCCAGACGCCGACAAGCTCGCCCGCGCCTGCCTCGATGCGCTCTCCTCCGTCGTCTACCGCGACGACGCCCAGGTCGCGTCCCTCCGGGTCGTCAAGGTCTGGCCCGGCGAGAGCGAGGCGCCCGGCGCGTCGATCCGGATCCGTCGGCTCGAGGCGACCCGGTGACGTCGCGCCCGGCTCTCTCCCCGCGCCAGGAGCAGGTCCTGCTCCTGCTCGGCGACGGCCTGGGCCTCGGCGAAGATCGCGGCGCAGCTCGGGATCTCCGAGTGGACCGTGCGGACGTATCGCGACG
>VGPE01000115.1 GCA_016875645.1 Chloroflexota bacterium | reverse complement strand
CCGGAACCGACCGCACGGCGGAACATGGGCGCTGCCGCCTGCGCCGGCGGGCTGCGCGTGCCGGCCGCGCGCTCGGGGGCGTTCCGCGCGCGCCAGCGAACGCCGGGTGGCCGGCACACTACACCGGAATCGAGTCGAAACGGGATGCGAGCGCGCGCCGGACCTCCGGGTCCTGGAGGCTGTCGGTTGGGAGCCGACTCAGCTCGATGAACATCTCCTCGAGCCCGCCGGGGGTCCAGAGCGTCAGGAACCGGCCATGCTCAGCGTCGGCCCGGATGGTGTGCCGCTCGCCTCGCGGCACGAGCAGGAACGCGCCCGCGCCGGCCGGGATCGCTTCGTCGCCGACCGTGAACGTGAACGAGCCGTCGAGCACGAAGAACGACTCCTCGCATGCGCGGTGGACGTGGGGAATCGTCCACGTTCCCGGGCCGCCCGAGAACTCGCCCAGCGCGAACGTGCCGTTCGTGTCGGGCGACCCCGCGAGAAGCCGCATCGAGATCCGCCCCAGCGGGTAGGATGCGCCCGCCGTCGCGCCGATGGCCCTGGTGATCATCGATCGCCTCCGTGATGGTCCTCGTGCGCCCAAGGCTCGGTCCGGGGCGGCACGATGGCAATCCCAGAAACTGAACTTGATGACGACGGCCCGCGTGGCCGACACTCGCAGGGTGAAGAGCTACGGCCAGTACTGTCCGATCGCGCGGACCTCGGAGCTGCTGTCGGAGCGCTGGACGCCGATCCTCATCCGGAACCTGCTCGCCGGGTGCGGGACCTTCTCGGAGCTGCTCGCCGGAGCGCCAGGGATCTCTCGCGCGCTGCTTGCGCAGCGGCTGGCGCTGCTGGAGCGATCCGGGATCGTCACGGCAACCCGCGTCGGACGTCGCGTCCGCGCGTATGAGCTCACCGAGAAGGGCCGCGAACTCAAGGCCATCACGGACTCGATGGGCAACTGGGGCGCCCGCTGGCTGGAGCTGGACGCCGACGATCTCGACCCACGCTACGTGCTCTGGGCCACGTCACGGCTCGTGGCCCTCGATGCATTGCCGGCCGCCGGCCTCATCATCCGCTTCGAGCTCGCCGAGCACCCGACCACGCCAGTCTGGATGGTGCTCCGCCAGCCCGTCCCCGAGATCTGCTCGACCTATCCCGGCAACGAGGACCTGGTGGTTGAGACGGACGCCGAGACGCTCGCCCGCTGGCATCTGCGGCACATCACCTACGAGGACGCGGCCGCGGCCGGCCGCATGACCATCGAGGGCATCGACCGCGTTCGCCAGCGCTTCCTCGATGCGCTGCGTCCGAGCCCCTTTGCGGGTGTAGGCGCCGGCCCCACGCGATTCAGCGCCACATCCTCGCCCTCGACCCGGCGTTCTTAGGACCCGATCGCGGTCGGATCCGGGGCGTCGACCGTGACGCGGCCAGCAGGCGCTGCTGGCCGGCGCCGAGGCGCTCCGCGAGGCGCTCGGCGCGACCGTGTCCGCCAACGCCCGCAGCCGACGGCACGCGTCGAGCTCGACGCGAGCGTTCGCGGAAGCTCGCTCCTGCGCGCGTGCGCCGCACCGATTGACGCCGCCCGGGCCGGCGTCGGTGCCAGCTGGGGTCCCCCACTCGTCCTGCGGTGATCGGACGACCCGATGTGGCTCCCACGGCTCACCATGACGAGGACGATCGAGGTGTATCGACGCACCGGCGCCAGGTCGAGACTCGAACGCGAGAACGGGAGTCCGTCTCCCGTCAGCGCAAGGAGTCCCCACAGGTGTGCACGCTGCTCCATCATCGCGCCCTCGCGGCCGTTTTCGGCGGCGTCATGGCCTTCTCCGCCGCCTATGCCGTTGCGGCCTCGCTGAGCGTCACGTCGACCGACCTGGCGGCAGGCAACGTGGCCGTCGCCGCGTGCGACACCGACGGCGTCAGCACCTCGTACGCGGTCAGCTACGACGCCGCGACGGCCGCCTATGTCGTCGACACCGCCACGGTAAGCGGCATCGCCGATGCCTGCTTCGATCAGGACTTCAGCGTCTCGCTCGTCGGTGCGGCGGGCCTCCTCGCCACATCCGACCAGGCCGACGTCGCGTCGACCTCCTTCTCGGGCACGACGACCGACGACCGCAGCCTCGCGTTCAGCTTCACGAGCGCCAGTCCGCGCGTGGAATCGGCCGACGTGACCGGCATCCACGTCTCGGTCAGCGACTAGGCCGCGCTCCTCGGATCGTGCCATGCCAGCGCTCCTTGCCGCGGCCACTCGGGTGCTCGTCCTGAGCCTCCTGCTGGCCGCGGCAGCGCTGTCGGTCGCGGTCGCGGCGTCGCTCTCGGTGGGCTCTGCATCGCTGGGTGCCTACGGCGGCACATGCACGCAACCCCTGCCGACGCAACCCGGCGACGAATCGCCCTACACCATCCCATGCAACTGACCCTCGCCCGGCCGCGCGCCCCGCTCCGCCCTGTCGGCGTCCGGCCGTGGGCGACTCGGTTCCTGCTCCTGGCGGCCGCCCTCGCGTGGTTGGTGCTGTTGCGCCCCCAGGCCCTGGGCGGGCCCGCGGCCTATGTCCTCGTGTCGGGCCGGAGCATGGAGCCCACCCTCCACGAGGGCGATCTGGCGGTCGTCGTCGCGGTGGCCGAGTACCGCGTCGGCGACGTGGTCACCTATCGGGTGCCAGCCGGTCACGTCGCCGCCGGCGCCCCGATCATCCACCGCATCGTCGGCGGAGACGCCCAGTCGGGCTGGGTGATCGAGGGCGACAATACGTCCGGGCCGGACCTCTGGCAGCCGACCGACGCCGCCATCGAGGACCGGCTGTGGTTCTCCATTCCGGCCGCCGGCCGCCTCCTCGCGCTCCTTCGCGATCCGGTCGTGCTCGCGAGCCTGGCGGCGGCGGTCGCCGTGGCCGTGGTGCTCGCCAGACCCCCCGGCGAGGGCCGCCAGGACTGATCACGGGTTCGTGATCGCTCGGCGATCGTCGCCCGGGGTTTGCGGGGCCTCCCCGCGGAATCAGCGGACCCGGTAGCGCTCCAGGACGTCCTCGCGCACCGTGCAGCCAACGCCGGGCCCCGTCGGGACGGTCAGCCAGCCGCTCTCGATCTGGAGCCGCTCCTCGAAGATTTCCGCCGTCCAGTCCAGGTGCTCCATCAGGTGCACTTCGGGCGTGGCTGCGGCCAGATGGACCGACACCTGCATCGTGTCCCAGCACGCCGGCACCACGCGAATGCCGTTGGCGCGGGCGAGCGCTGCCACGTCGAGCCAGCGCGTGACGCCGCCCAGGCGCGTGACGTCCGGCTGCGCGAGCCGGAGCGCGCGCTGCTCGAAGAAGTCTCGGAACACCGTGACCGACGTCAGGTTCTCGCCGACCAGGATGGGCGCCTGCATCAGCGCCTGGAGCTGGGCGTGGCCCTTGACGTCGTGCTGGTTCATCGGCTCTTCCAGCCAGTCGATGTCGAACTGGTCGAGCTTCGGGCCGTAGCGCAGTGCCGTCGAGAGGTCCCAGTGGATGTTGATGTCCACCATCAACGGCACGTCCGGGCCGATCGCCTCGCGGACCGCCGCAACCCGCCGCAGGTCCGCCCGCGGATCTGGTGAGCCGATCTTCATCTTCACGCCGTGGAAGCCCTGCGCCAGGACGGCGAGCATCTTCTCGATCATCACGTCCTGTGGAAACGACAGCCAGCCGGCGTTGGTGCTGTAGAGCGGGATCCGCGTGGCGCCTGTGCCGCCGAGCAGCGCCCAGAGCGGGACGCCCAGGGCGCGGGCATTGAGATCCCAGAGGGCGATGTCCACGCCCGACATCGCGATCCGGTTGGCCCCGGTGCGGCCGAGGATCTGGGTCTGCCAGAACATCTCGTCCCACAGCCCGCGCACGTGGAACGGGTCCCGGCCAACCAGCATCGGGGCGAGCATCGTCTGGGTGAGCTGGGCGACGATCTCGACGCCGCCCTGGAGCGCGGGCGCGAAGCCGTGGCCCACCAGCCCGTCATCGGTGTGGATCCGCACGACGGCCAGTTCGTACACGGCCAGATCGTGGGTGGCGTCCGCGATCGGCTCGCGGAGCGGATAGCGGATCGGGATCGATTCGACGCGGGTGATCTTCATCGCGCGGCAGACGGTAGCGGGTTGCCGGCGCGAGCGTCGGGTGTGTGCGCGATCCGGACGCGGTTCCGGTCGCGCGGCTCGTGCGCCCGATGCAGGTACGGACCGCAATGTCGCTCCCTCGTGCAGCTCGTGCACGGCCGCGCGACGCGGGCCGCCCCAATGTCATGGATGCGCGGTTCGCTCGTGCGCGAGACGCACGGCCCGGCGAATGTGCGGTCAGTTCGTGCGTCCGACGCACGAGAGCAGCCAGCGGCGGCGACGCCCGATCGTCAGACGGCCGCCGGCAACCACACGTCCATTCGGGCGCCCCCGATCGGCAGGTTCGTGGCGCGGATCGCGCCGTGATGCTGTTCGGTCACCCATCTGGCGATCGCGAGGCCGAGGCCGGTGCCGCCTTCGGGCGCGCCCGCGGAGCGGTAGAAGCGATCGAAGATGTGGGGCAGGTCCTCGGCGCGGAAACCCGGACCCTGGTCGTCCACGGTCAGCCGGACGCCCCCGGACTGCCGACCGACGCTCACGGTGACCGTCGAACCCTCGGGGCTGTGCGCGATCGCGTTGTCGGCGAGGATCGTGACCAGCTGGCGCAGCCGCCCCGGGTCCCCCAGCGCCGGCGCGGGCACCGGGTCGAACACGATCCGGACGCCCTTCTCGGCCGCGAGCGGCGTGAGGACGCTGACCGCCCCCTCGGCGATGTCGGCAAGATCAACGGCGACCCGCTCCAGTTCGATTGCGCCGGAATCCGTCCGGGCCAGCATCAGCAGGTCGCCGACCATCGCGGAGAGGTGCTCCACCTCGTCGCGGATGTCCCGCACGGCCTCGCCCACCTGCCCAACGGGCTCGTCACGGTGGCGTTCGAGCAGGTCCACGCTGCTGCGGATGACGGCGAGCGGCGTCCGCAGCTCATGGGATGCGTCTGCGGCGAACTCGCGCTGGCGCCGCAGGGATTCGCGGATGGGGATGAGCGCCCGCTGCGCGTACAGGGTGCCGGCCACGGTGGCACCCAGCAGCGCGACCAGGCCGCCGCCGATCAGGATCGCCATCACGGCATCGAGCAGCCGCTGCTCGCCCGTGCGGTCCTGGACCACCTGGAGCACGTACTTGATCCCGGCCCGACCGGTCGCTGACTCGCTGAGCACCCGCACGGGGATGCCTTCCACACTGAGCTCGCGGATCTCCAGCCGGCCCGCTCGCGCGGCCGCGATGCCGGCCCGGTCCGGCAGGCCCTCCACATCGAGCTCAGCCGGCGCGAGGATCGAATCGTCGGGCAGGACCAGGTAGGCGAACGTGCCCGAGGCCGGCCCTCCGACCGAGAACCCGATCGGGAGTCGCTCGGGCGGGAAGCGCCGAGCATTGGCGATGACGCGCTTGATGTCCTCGGCGCGGATCGTCAGGGTGTTGCGGCCGGCGGAGCCCAGGTCGTTGGCGAGCGTCGCATAGAGCGCCGAGCCCAACACCAGCAGGACGACCAGGGTGGTGCCGCCGCTCCACAGGACCAGGCGCCAGCGGACGCGCCGAAGGAGCGCGGCATCGGGGCTCTTGCCCCGCGTGACGACGGGTGGCGGCGCGCCCGGGGTCACCCCTGCGCCGTGTCCTGCTTCATCCGGTAGCCGACACCGCGCACCGTCTCGATGCGGCTCGACGCCGGTCCCAGCTTCTCGCGCAGGTAATGGATGTACGCGTCCACCGCGTTGAGCGTCACCTCGACGCCGTACGGCCATGCCTGGTCCAGCAACTGGTCGCGGGTCATGACCTGGCCAGGGTGGCGCAGGAAGCACTCCAGCAAGGCGAACTCGCGCGGGCTGAGATTCAGCTCATCGCCCGCCACGGTCACGACCCGACGGCCCTCGTCAAGCTCGATCGGGCCGTTGACCAGTTTCACGGCGTCGGTCTGGGGCAGGCGGGAGGCGCGACGGCTGAGCGCGCGCAGCCGGGCGGCCAGCTCGGCGAAGGCGAACGGCTTGACGAGATAGTCATCTGCGCCGGCATCGAGGCCGCTCACCCGGTCACCCACCGTGTCGCGGGCGGTCAGCATGAGGATCGGCACCTGGGAGCCCTGGGCGCGCAGGCGGCGCGCGACGTCCAGCCCGGACAGCCTGGGCAGGCCCACGTCCAGGATGATCGCCTCGATTCCGGACGCCTCGGTCGCGACCTCAAGGCCCTCTTCGCCGTCGGTCGCGAGCTCGACGACGTGGCGGTCGTCGGTCAGCAGCCGCGCCAGCAGCCGGCCGAGCTTGGGATCGTCCTCCACCAGGAGCAGGTGCACGTCGGGCCTCCGTCGCCGAATGATGCCGCGACGGTGCGCCCGGCGGATGAGAGACCGCTGAGAGCCGCGTGGCGAATGCGCAGCCGGCAACCGTGGTTTCTCAGACGCATCTCAGGCCGCGACGCGATGGTGGTCAGCGTCCGGGCCCGGTCGGTCCCTCCTCCCCGACCGGGCTCGCACGACGCACCGAGGACGAGCGCTCCGGCGGCCCACTCCTCGACGCCGAGGGGCACGTGATCGGCATCAACTCTGCGATCGCCGCCAGCGCGAACGGCATCGGCTTCGCCATCTCCATCGATCGGGCCGCCGACATCTCCGCCGCCGCGACCGGCGACGCCCGATCTGAGAGACGCCGTCGATGCTTCTCAGGACCCTCTCAGCCACGCCAGCGACGCTTGCCGCGGCACTCGAGCACGCCTGGTCCAGCCGTCACCTGATCCCTGGAGGTCTCACATGGAACACAGCACTCCCCTCGCCCCCGCCTCGCCGTCCCGGGTCGCGCGGGCGCTGCCCCTCTTCTGGGGCGGGGCCATCGCGGCGGTCGCGATCGTCGCGATCGTCGCGGCGGCGCCTCTCGCCACCGAGGGCACGGGCGGGCCTGCCAACGCGATCCTCGCCGCCGCGACGAACCCCGATGCGCCAGCAGCCCCCCTGAAGGACTCGGCCGGCATGAATGGCAAGGCCAACGGCTTGCAGGCCGGGCCGGGCGCGCCGGGCGCCATGGAGCCCGGTGGCCCGGGCCGCGGTGGTCGGCGCGGCCACGGCATCGGCGGCATCACGATCACCGGGATCAACGGCTCGCAGCTGAGCCTGCGGACCGACAACGGCTGGACGCGCACGATCGACGCATCCGACGCGGCCGTCCACCGCGGCGAGACCGAGATCGCACTGGGTGACATCAAGGTCGGTGACCAGATCGCCTTCCGCGAAGTCCGCACCAGCGACGGCACCACGTCCATCATCCGCATCCAGGTCCTCGACCCGTCGGTCCGTGGCACCGTCACCGAGGTCACCGGTTCCAGCGTCACCGTTCGCCTCCCGGACGGCACCACGAAGACCATCCAGACGACGAACACCACGACCTACGAGCTCGGCCGCGACGAGGCCACGCGCGATGCAGCGCTGGTCGTCGGCAACGTCCTGCGCGCAAGCGGCACGGTGAGCGGCGACGCGTTCACGGCGACGGACATCCATGCCCAGCCGGCGAAGATCGGTGGCGAGGTGACGGCTACGACCGCAACCTCGATCACCGTCACCGACGCGACCGGCGCGTCCCGCACCATCAACGTCTCGTCGGCGACCACGTACATGATCCGCGGCGACGACACCCCCAGCCTGGGTGACATCGACGTCGGCGACCGGGTCGTCGCCCAGGGCACGCTCAAGGCGGACGGCTCGCTCGACGCGACCCAGGTCGCACAAGGCCGCGGACCCGGCGACGGCGGCCCGGGCCTCGGCGGTCGAGGCGGCCATGGCCACGGCAGTCGAGGCGGCTTCGACCGCGACGGCAGCGACGATGACGACGCGGCCGAACCGGACGCCTCCCCCGCCACGTCCTCCTAGAACGGCTCGAGCACCGACGCCCCAACTCAGGCTCGCCTCCGCAATGGAGCCGCGGCGTCCCGGACGGGAGGCCGCGGCTCTCCCGTTCCGTGCTGGTCCTCGGGATCGGCGATCACGGCGCGATGGAGTTCCAGCTCAAGCTCACGCGCTCGCAGGCCACGGCGACTGAGGGCGCGTGACGGCAGCGGAACCTGCCCTACACTCGGGACCGATGCCGATTGGGAGTCGTCACGTGGCGCTTCGGCGTGAGCTCCTGATCGCCGTCCTCCTCGTGACGCTCGCGCTCGCCGCATGCGCCGGCGCCGGCCGGGGTGGATTCTCACCCGTTCCGGCAGCGTCCTCGCCCGCGTCCGCCGCACCCTCGGCGTCGGCTTCGGCGGCCGCATCCGCCACTGCCGCCCCAAGCCCGATCCCGACCGCTCCGCCGAGCCCG
>VGPE01000114.1 GCA_016875645.1 Chloroflexota bacterium | reverse complement strand
CCGAGCCACTCCGACACGCGGGTCGGGTCAGTCGAGGGCACGGACGCGATTTCGGCCATCGGGGACGCGAAGATCGCCACGTCGAGCAGGTAGTCGCCGACCTCCTTCGCGGTGAGCACGAGCGTATACGTGACGGCCTTGCCGGCCTCGATCGGCGCCTGCCACTCCGCTCGAAGCTCCAGGCCGTCCTGCTCGACGCTGTGTTCGCAGGGCCGGCTGCAGCCGGCCACCGGAAGCGTCTCGGCAAGGTTCGTCTCGAGGGCGCTGTCGGTCACCGTGATGGTCACCGGACCCACCGTCTCGTCGGAGACATTCCGGACTCGCACGCTGATCCGCACCTGTTCGCCGACAGGGGCCGGCTGCGCGACCCGGAGGCCCGGCACCTGGCAGTTCTCGTCGGTCGAGGGATCGCAATCCACGACGACGATTCCGCCGACGGCTTCGATGCTGGGCGCGGCGGTGGGTGTCGGTTCCGCGGGAGTTGCAGTCGCGGCGCCGCCGGCCGTACAGCCGGCAGCCATGACGAGCTGGAGGACGAGGCTGGCAAGCGTCTTCAAGGCGTACCTCCTGCGGGTGCGGTCCCGACCCAGTCTGCCCCAAGAATGCACTGTCGCGGCCCGGACGCGCGAGGCCGGCAGCCTGATTCGTGCCGAGAATCCGTGCGTCAGGCCGGCATCGGCGCGAGCGGCAGGCCTGCGGTCCGCACGTCCTCGGCGAAGGCCGCCAGCGCCTCGTCCGAGTTGACGGCGTCCGGCACGAAGAACTGGGCGCGGACGACTCCGAGCACGGCGAATTCCGCCAGCCAGGCCGCCCGATCCGGCCCGCCCGGGGCCACCCGCCAGGGCAGGTGGGCCGACACGCGCAGCGTGGCCGGGTCGCGCCCGATCTCTTCGCAGCGGGCGGCGATGACGGGCATGGCGGCCTGCACATCCTCAACGTCCAGCCCGTCAAGGTTGATCTCGTCCGCATAGCGGGCCGCCAGCCGCCAGGTGACCTCCGGCCCGTTGCCACCGACGACGATCGGGACCCACGGCTCCTGGGCCCCGCGCGGCGCGTTCCAGGGCCGCCGCACCGATGCCCGGGTGCCTTCGTAGCTGCCGCGTCCGGAATCCGCGCCGAGCATCAGCACCAGGATCTCCAGCGTGTCGCGCAGCAATGCCATCCGGTCCCGGACGGGCGGGAAGGGGTAGCCGAAGGCCTGGTACTCGTCGCGCTTCCAGCCTGCTCCCACGCCGATCTCGAAGCGCCCGCCGGCGATGACGTCGAGCGTGCCCGTCATCTTCGCCAGCAGCGCCGGGTTGCGATAGCCGACGCCCGCAACGAGCGGCCCGAGCCGGACGCGCGTCGTGGCCGCAGCGACGGCGGTGAGCGCGGCAAAGGCCTCGAACGTGGGCTCCTCGGCCGGTGCGTTCACCGGCGTGAAATGGTCGTACGCCCAGACCGACTCGAAGCCCAGCCGCTCCGCCTCCCGTGCGATCGCCAGTGTCCGGGTCCAGGCGCGGCCGTGATCCCAGCCGTGGTACTCGCCCAGCCAGCCCTGCGGCAGGACGATTCCGATGTCCATCAGTAGCCCCGCCGCACGTCGATCAGGTTGAGAAGCCCCTCACCTGCCCGGTAGCGACGGATGTTGTCCCCGAACGCATCGATGATCTCGCCCGTGTAGCCCGCGGTGTCGCCGGACATGTGCGGCGAGACGATCAGGTTCGGGACGTCCCAGAGCTCGCTGTCGGGCAGCACGGGTTCGGTTTCGAAGACGTCGAGCATGGCGCCCGCGAGTCGCCCGGAGCGCAACGACGCGACGACCGCCGCAAGGTCGACGATGGACGCCCGGGCGACGTTGACCAGGTAGGCGCTCGACCGCAGCGACGCCACGATCGAGGCGCTGACGAGACCGCGCGTCTCGGGCGTGGAGGCCGCCGTGACGACCAGGTAGTCCGCCAGCGGCGCCACCGCGGCAAGATCCGTCGTGAGGCGCAGGCCCGGTGGGTCGTCGGCATGGGGCTGGCCCGATCGGCGGACGCCGACGAGCTCCATGCCGAGTGCGTGTGCCGTGCGGCCGACCGCGCGCCCGATTCGGCCCATGCCCACGATCACCATGGTCGTACCGGCGAGCATGGCGACCTCGCGGTAGTTCCAACGATGCGCTGCCTGGCTGGCGATCGTGGCCGGAATGTCCTTCGCGTGCGCGAGCGCGTAGGCCGCCACGTACTCGGCGATGGGCCGCTCGAACTGGCCGGCTGAATTGGTGACGAGGAGGTCCGACTCGACGACCGCTGGCACCAGCATGTGTTCCACGCCGGCCGACGAGGCGTGCAGCCAGCGCAGGTTCGGCAGCGAGCGCACGATGTCGTCAAGCGAGCGCGAGCGGAAGTCCCAGACGAAGAGCACTTCGGCACGTTCGCGATCGGCCGGCGACGCCTCGGCAAGATCCGTGAACTGCGCCAGGGGCGCGAGCAGCGCGAGACGATCGGCCGCGAGTGGCGGCAGCCTACCCAGCACGACGCCGCGAAGCCGGTCGTGGTGGTGGCGCTCAGACGTCACGGCCCTAGGATCGCATCATCGGGCCGGGCCCCGCATCGCGGGCGCGGCGATGCTCGCAGACGGGAGGGCCAACGATGGTCGACGATCGCGTACGGGTGTCGTCGGGCTCTCCGTATGAGCCGCGGATCGGGTTCTCGCGGGCGATCCGCGCCGGGGACCGCGTGCTGGTGGCAGGCCACTGCGCCGATCTGGCCCGACGGCTCGGTGGACCCCGACCCCGGGGCCCAGGCGCGGCGGTGCCTCGCGATCATCGGTACCGCCCTGGCCCAGGTTGGCGGGTCGCAGGCGGACGTCGTCCGGACACGGATGTTCCTCGTGGACGCCCGAGACTGGGAGGCCGTCGGCCTGGCCCATGGCGAGGTCTTCGCCGACGTGCGGCCGGCGGCGACGATGGTGATCGTGGCGGGCCTGCTCGATCCACGCTGGAAGGTGGAGATCGAGGCCGAGGCAGTCATCACCGCGGCGCCACCTGCGGGCGATCAGCCGAGGACGGCGATCGCCTCGACCTCGATGACGAGCCCCGGGTAGACCAGTGCCCGGACGACCACGCCCGTGCCGCTCGGCCCGTCTGCGCCGAAGAACGACGCCCGAACGGTCGCCATCCTGACCCAGAACTCGTCGAACGCCGGGCCCGACGGCTCGCCATCCCACACCAGGTACGAGGTGATCTTCACGACGTCCGCGAGCGTCGCGCCGGCCTCCGCCAGGACCCGCTCGATGTTCCGGTAGACCTCCCGGGGCTGGGTCTCGATGTCGCCCGGAGCGATCACCTGGCCGTGCTCGTCGAGCGCGACCTGACCGCCCACGAAGACGAGGTTGCCCACGCGCCAGCCCTGGGCGATCGGGCCCCACGCAGGTCCGCCCCGCCACGTCCAGTGACGCTCCGGCTCGAGCCGCTGCCGGTCGGCGCTCACGGTCAGCCGGCGAGCGGCAGCGCGACGACGTCGCCGGTCGCGGCGGACCGGTCGGCTGCCAGCGCCATCTCGATCCCCTTGCGCGCAGTCTCGCCATTGACTTCGGGCTCGCGACCGTCGCGGATCGCGTCGACGAAGTCCTGGACCTGCTCCGCGTAGGGATACGCGAACGGGATGTCCGGGTCGGGCTGGCGGACCGGCGGATGGACGTACAGGATCTCCCAGCCGTTCCCGCGATGCAGCTGCAGCTCGCCCCTGTAGCCGACGTCGATCGTCCCCCGGCTCCCGACGAACAGGTAATCGATCGTCTTGTCCGATTCGGGGGCAAAGGCCCACTCGTAGCTCGCCCAGATCTGGCACATCACCCCGTTCTCGAAGGCGTAGGGATCATGGCGCTCTGGCCGTCGGGCACGGTCTGCGTGTAGTTCGCGTAGCGGGCGTAGGCGGTCACGGCGTCGGCGCCGACGGACCAGCGGATGAGGTCGTTGCAGTGGGCCCCCTGGTCGAGGAAGGGGCTGCCGGCACCCGGCTGGTTGCTCCAGTGGTCCGGATCCGCGTAGCCGGTCGCCGGGAACGCGTAGGTGTGGCGGACCATCCGGATCTCGCCGATCTCGCCCGAGTCGACCAGTTCCTTCGCCATGCGGACGCCTCTGCGCCAGCGGCTGACGGCATTGACCCAGAGGAGGACCCGGGCCTCACGCGTGGCCCGGATCATCGCGTCGATCTCGGGCAGGGTCGCCGCAATCGGCTTCTCCGTGAAGACGTGGCGGCCGGTACGTGCCGCGGCAAGGGTCTGCTCGTGGTGGACCTGTGTCGGTGATCCGAGCAGGACGACATCCACGTCATCGCGGGCCAGCATCGCATCGAGGGACGGCTCGAGCACGAGCCCGAAGTCGGCGGCGAGCGCGGGGGCCCGGCTGCCGCCCGTCACCGCGACGCAGCGCGCGCCGCGGACCAGCTCCCGGATGCCGTAGGCGTACGTGCGGCTCATGAAGCCGGCCCCGACGATCCCGATCCCGACCGTCATCCTTCTGCCCTCCTGCTCCAGCCACGTCGCGCCGATCATGGCAGGCCACGTCAGGTGCAGCGCGTCCCGTCCGGAGGCAGGGCGAGGTCGATCAGGTAGCGGTCGATCGCGCCGTCGATGCAGGCGCTCTTGCCGCCGTACGCGGTGTGGCCCTCGCCCTCGTAGGTCAGCAGGATCCCGCTTTCGAGGGTGCTCGCGAGCTTCTCGGCCCAGGCGTCCGGATGCACGGGCCAGAAGGCGCAGGCGAGGCCGCTGTAGGCGATCGCCTCGCCGAAGCGGGGCGCGATCGCCTCGAGCCGTGGCACCATCGCGTCGTAGGCAGCCACGTCGGTCGGCACCACGTAATCGGCGCAGTTCACAGCGTTGTTGGCCGCCGCGATGTTCTCGTACCGGCCGTCCGGGCCGCGGCGGTTGTACGAATCCGCGAGCAGCAGCAGCAGCGAGCCGTCCCCGCGGCGAGCGAGTTCCAGTCCCTGGGCCAGGATCGACCAGCTGCCGCGGTCGTACAGCGCGGAGAGCACGCCGGTGAAGGCTTCACCCGGCCCGACCGGGCGCGGATCGTCGATGGCCAGGGCCGGCAGCGGCTCGGCGTCGATCTGTTTCATGAGCGCGTCGAATGCGGTCCGGACATCGCGGCCGCCGTTGAAAAAGCAGGCAGCCACGCTCTCGCAGTTCGCGAGGAACCGCTCCAGCGCGTCCGCGAAGCCCTTCCCCTGGGTCTCGAGGCTCTGCTGGAAGCCCTGGATCGGATCGACGGCGCCGTCGAGCACGAACGCCCGGACACGCGTCGGGAACAGGTTCGCGTATGTCGCGCCGAGGAAGGTCCCGTACGAGAACCCGAGGTAGCTGATCTGCTCCTCGCCCAGCGTGATGCGGATGCGCTCCATGTCGCGCGCCGCCTGCTCGGTGGACATGAACGGCAACAGCTCGCCGCTGCGACGCTGGCATGCGGCCGCGAACTCGCGTGCCCCGTCGATCAGGGCCTGCCGCTCGGCGGCGTCGTCGGGCGTCGGGTCGTTCGCATTGAGCCGGTCGAGCGTCGCGTCGTCGACGCATTCGATCGGCGTGCTTTCGCCGACGCCTCGGGGATCGAAGCCCACGATGTCGAAACGCGCCCGCAGATCCACCGAGAAGAGCGCGGTTGCGTTATCGCGCACGAACGACGCGCCCGAGGCACCGGGTCCGCCCGGGTTCACCAGCAGCGAGCCGATCCGCCGTCCGGGCCCGCTGGCCGGCAGTCGGACGAGCGCGATCTTGATGGTCGGGGAGCCGACCGGATTGATCGCGTCGAGCGGAACATTCAGCGTGGCGCACTCCATGCTGCCCCCGCAGGGCTTCCAGTCGAGCCGCGAGGGAGGCAGAGCCGACGCGTTGGCGGACGGTGCGCCGGATGGGGTCGCCCGCGGGCCGCCTGTCGCACGGGGCGACGCACTGGGCACCGCGCTGCCGCCGGAGGTCGGGCGCGGACTGGCTGTGGTCGTGGTTCGGGGAGTGACCGCCGCGGTCGGCCTCGGCGTCGAGGCGATCGATGGCGTGGGCAGCGGGATCGTGATGGCCGGCGTCGGCGATCCGCTGCTCGACTGGCACGCCGCGACGACGAGCGCAAGCGCGAGGATCGGGAAGCACGTGAGCAGGCGGATCGCGCGGTCCTCCGGGTGGCCTGGGGCGAGCCTTCGCCCGCCGAGCGCGGCGATCCTACCCGGTCCGTCGGCCGCGAGCCCGCCGCCGCACACTGGCCGAGCGTCGACTTGCGCCACGGACGGCGTGACGTTCACCTGGCCGGTGCCAGGCCCGGGCGGTGCTAGCATCGCGACTTCGCACGCGGTGGGATCGGCCGGCGGATGATCAGGGTCACCTTCGAGCAGGACCGATGAGCTACGGCCGGGTCGCGATCCGGCCGCACGTCCAGATCGTCGATCGGGACATCGCGGCCATGCCATTCGACACCAGGTCCCGAGTCGCGCTCGAGGCCAGGGGCCTTGTGGCGGCCACATGAGCGACCGCCCCCCGGAGCGAGAGGCCGACGACGTCTCCGGCGACGGCGCCCTCCGAGAACAGCTCGTCGACTCGCACGTCCTCCATCAGGGGCGCTACCTGACGTTCCGCATCGATCGCGTCCGGCGAGCCGACGGCTCGGACGCGACCCGTGACGTCTGCGGCCATCCGGGGGCCGTGGCCATCCTGGCCATTGACGACGAGGACAACCTCCTGCTGGTCCGCCAGTACCGCCACCCGGCCGGCCAGGTCCTGCTCGAGATCCCGGCCGGGACGCTCGACCCGGCCCCCGACGGCCACGGCGTGGAGCAGCACGCGACCGCGGCCCGCCGGGAACTGGAGGAGGAGACAGGCTATCGCGCCGGATCGTGGGAGCTCTTGACCTCCTTCTGGACCGCGCCCGGGTTCGCGACGGAGCTGATGCACCTCTATCTCGCCACGGGCCTGCGGCGCGTCGAAGACGTCGGCGCCGAGGACGGCGGCCGGCGCGGCCCAGACGAGGACGAGCGGCTGCATCTCGTCTCACTGCCCTGGCGCGTGGCCCTTGCGATGGCCGAGGCCGGCGAGATCCACGACGCGAAGACCCTGATCGGACTGCTCTGGCTGAGCCGGCTTCGCGATCGCATCGAGCCCGAAGCGGGACTCGATCAGGAACGGGCCGGAGCGGACCGGCCAGAGGCTCCAGCGCCGGGCGGACGCGACCGCCTCAGCTGAGAGCCGGCGGATCCTCCGCAACCGGCGGCCCGTCCGCAGCCGGCGGGGCCTCTCCGGCGAGCGGCCCGACCGCGGTCGGCGGCTCGCCGGGCGCGGGCCCCAATCGCTTGAGGGCAGACTCGTACAGCCGGCTGCCCGGGCTGAGGGCGCACGCCAGGCGCAGGTGCGTCCGGGCCTCCTTCGCGCGGCCCAGCTGCTTGAGGCTCTGGCCCAACGCGTAGTGGGCGTAGTGCGCCGAGGGATCCACCTCGAGCAGCCCGCGGAACGTCTCTGCCGCCGCCGCGTGCTGGCCGCTGTTGTAGTAGGCCCGGCCGAGCGCCTCGAGAATGGAGCCCTTGCCGGGCTCGATCCGGGCGGCACGCCCCAGGACGGTCGCAGCCTGGGCGTAATGTCGCCCGCGCATGAGGTTCTGGCCGCGCTGGAGCAGCCCGTAGGCCGATTCGCGCGGGTCGATGCCCTCGTCGGGGGCCGGGGCCCGCTCCGCATCCATCCCCGAATGGTGGCACGGCCGCGCAGATGTCGCCCGCGGCCGGCCCGCAGCTGGCCGGCGCTCCGCCGCCGAACCCCTCGAGCTCCCGACAGCCGGGGTCACTCCTGGGCCGGCTCCGCCAACTCGGCAAGCCGGTCCGCATAGCGCGCGAACAGGGCAGCGTTCCGCCCGATCCGGTCGCCATGGTCCGGCATGCGGCCGCCGATCCAGAGCCAGCCTGCCGATTCCTCCAGCAGCTGGTCGCAGATCGTGAGGAGTCGAGCGATCGCAAAGCCCAGCTCGTCGCGAGTGACCATGGCCGGGGGCAGTTCCGTCGTCAGGATCGGCCGTTCGTCGGCCGCAAGGCTGAACTTCACGAACGGGTAGTCGTCGTTCCAGTGAAGCAGCTTGCGGTAGGAGCGGCGGTAGCTGTCCATGATCGGCGGGGCGAAGTGGACCCAGACGATCAGCCCGAGCGCGGGGTCCAGGATGAGCGTCAATTGGATGTCGAAGCGGCGCAGGCCGTCGAGCCGGAGGTCCCAGGAGGTGATGCCCGCACGCTCGACTCGCTCGTGTGGCTCGAGGCCCAGTTCGGCCAGCCAGCCGTCGACAAGGACGGGTGTCGGGGTCGTCGTCGACGGGGACCGTGACATGAGGGCGAGTCTAGGAGCGTGTGTCGGTATCGGCCAGCGGGGCCACCCGGGCGGGTGGGAGAATCTGGTATGCGCACCAAGAC
>VGPE01000113.1 GCA_016875645.1 Chloroflexota bacterium | reverse complement strand
CAACCGCTCGCAATCGGGCCCTTGTGGCGGAGTTGGGGCCCTTGTTCGCAGCCCGCTTCCCCGGCAGCGGCCGGAAGTGGCTCGACTGCCTGGATCGGCGCGGAACGCCGCTGCCCGAGTCTGACGGGCTCGTCTGGTCTGCGGTCCGCGATGGGCGCCTGGCGGCGCCGCGCCTTCAGACGACCGGGATGACCACCAATGCGTCCACGGCAACCGCCAGGAAGAGCAGGCTCAGGTAGCTGATCGAGTAGCGATACAGGGCGATCGCGCCCGGCGTGGAAGCCGCCGGCGATGCAGCGCCTGCCGCCGACGTGCCCACGCGCCACAGCCGGTACGCCTGCCACAGGAAGATCGCACCCAGGATGACGGCCGCGACGAGATAGATGAGGCCCATTCGCGCGACCGCAAACAGGATCAGTGAGATCGCCACGAGCAGCACCGTGTAGAGGCCGATCTGGCGGGTGGTCTCCGGCACACCCCGGACGACCGGCAGCATCGGCACCCCTGCGGCGGCATAGTCCTCCGCGATGCGCAATGAGAGCGCCCAGAAGTGGGGTGGCGTCCAGTAGAAGACCAGCGCGAACAGCAGCAGCGCGGGCAGCCCGATGTCGCCCGTCACGGCCGCCCAGCCGATCACCGGCGGCAGGGCCCCCGCCGCCCCGCCGATCACGATGTTCTGCGGCGTCGTGCGCTTCAGGAGCAGCGTGTACACGATCACGTAGAACGCGATCGCGAGCAGCGCGAGGAACGCTGCGAGCAGGTTGACGAAGTACGCCAGCACGACGAATGACACGACCCCCAGCACGAGCCCGAAGACCACCGCCCGTTCGGGCTCGACCTCGTGCGCGGGCAGCGGCCGGCGGCGGGTGCGCACCATCAACTCGTCGATGTCGCGATCGAGGTAGCAGTTGATCGCATTGGCGCTGCCGGCGGCGAGCGACCCGCCGACGAGCGTCCAGAACACCAGCCAGAGCGGCGGCAGGCCGCGCGCGGCGAGCACCATGGCCGGGACCGTTGTGACCAGGAGCAACTCGATGATCCGGGGCTTGGTGAGGGCAATGTAGGCCCGGATGGTGTCGCGAGCCGTGCCGCCGGCGCGCTCGCCGACGTCCCGAGCCCCGCCGCCGGGCGAACCCGCGCTGACACCGACCACGGCCCTGCGCGCCGTGTAGTAGCTCACGACGACCAGGCCGGCGAGGGCACCCCAGATGAAGGCGCCCAGGGCAAGGTGGAGCGTCTGCGCGATCGGGTCGAGGCGGGTCCAGATCTGCGCCGCACCCACCACGGCCTGGACCGGGTAGAGCACCGCGGCGATCCCCGCCAGCCAGGCAATGGAGCGATGCGCGCGCTGCTCGGCGCTGCGCCACGCCACCACCGCCAGGGCGGCGACGATCAGCCCCACCACGATGGCCACCCAGCGGTGGAAGACCTGGGCCGACGTGGCGTCGGTGAGCGGCGGGAACAGCGTCCCGCCCATCAGCGGCCAGTCCGGGAACACCAGCGCCGCGTCCGTCGCGGTCACGTGCGAGCCGAAGAGCAGCAGCGCGTAGGTCGATAGCGCGGCGAAGGCCGCCAGCAGCGTGAACCGCTGGCTGCCGCCGCGGCCGCCGAATCGCGCCGGATAGAAGGACCGCGCGAGCACGAACACGAGCAGGCCGACCAGCGCCATCGCCGCGGCGAGGTGCGCAGTCACCGATTCCCCGCTGTTGCCGAGGCGGACGGTTTCGCGCCCCAGCCACGCCTGGAACAGCACGAGGCCCAGGGCGCCGAGCGACGGCCAGAGGATTGACGGCCGATCGCGATGGTCCCTGACGGCGAGGGCCGCGATGCCGAGGACGAAGAACCCGAGGACCGCTGCGACTCCGCGGTGCGTCCACTCGATCCACGCCTTCGAATCGCCGAGTGCCGGCAGCAGCTGCCCGTAGCAGAGCGGCCAGTCGGGGCATCCCAGGCCGGAATCCGTGGCCCGCACAACGACGCCGATGATCACGAGCAGGAAGGTCAGGGCGACCGTCGCCGCCGCGACCTTCTGGAAGCGGGTCACGAAACCTCCGACCAGTGCCCGCGCGGGCGGCCCGGGGGCGCGGGACCGGGCGCGGCGCGGGTGGACGCCGGCCATTCTAGCCGAGGGCCGGGGCCGGGCCACCATGGGCGGCGCTCGGGCAGCCGAGGGCACGCTCCGGCGACGGCCCCCGGCGACGGCCTCCGGCGACGGCCGCTACCCTGTCCGGGTGCTCATCCCGCGGGCCATCGGCCGCCGCGTGCTCCTGCTCGTCCTGGTCGCGGTCGTCGTGGGCGCGTGCAGTCCCGGGGGTTCGGTCGCCCCGTCGACCGCTGGGAGCGCGGGGGCCTCGCCGGCCGGATCGACGACAACCGGCGCCGGGGCAACGTCCGGCCCGTGCCCCACGGCCGCAGGCGCCTCCATCGCGCCGGGCTGGCAGAGCGCGTCGGGCAACCCCACGGTCTACCCCACGCTGATCAGCTCGCAGCAGGTCTGCGGCCGTGATCGGTTCCTGTTCGGCTTCATCGACAAGCAGAACCGATCGGCTGCCGAGCCGGAACGGACCGCAAGTGTCGGGTTCTACAACCTCGGCCGGAACGCCGACACGGCCATCGTCACCGTGACGGCGCGGTTCCAATGGCTGCTCGAAGACGTGACCGGCATCTACGTCGCCGACGTCACCTACCCCGAGGCCGGCGAATGGGGCGCCGAATTCGTGACCTCCGTGGATGGCGGCACGCCCGAAGTGATCCGCGCCCGCTTCCAGGTCCAACCCGACGGCATGGCACCCGGCATCGGCGATCGGGCCCCGTCCACGAAGACGCCGACGCTCGACGACGTTGACGGGGACCCCGCGAAGCTCTCCAGCGACACGGAGCCCGATCCGCAGCTCTACGAGGTCTCGATCGACACCGCGCTCGCCGAGGGCCGGCCGTTCGTCGTGGCGTTCGCGACGCCGGCCTTCTGCCGCAGCCAGACCTGCGGGCCCATGCTCGACGTGGTCAAGGCCGTCGCAAAGAACACGAGCGGCGTCACGTTCATCAATGTGGAACCCTACATCCTCGAGTTCAAGGACGGCCGGCTCCAGCCCGTCCTCAGCGCGAACAACCAGCTCCAGCCGGCCCCGGCGACCCTCGCGTTCGGCATCCCGAGCGAGCCCTGGGTCTTCGTGGTGGACGGGGACGGGATCGTGCGCGGGTCCTTCGAGGCGACGGTCACCGCCGATGAACTGCGCACGGCCATCGCAGCAGCCACGTCCACCTAGATCGCATCGCCCCGAGCGGCGGCCCTCGACCGACGGCGAATCGGGTCCGGCCGCCGACCGGTCCGGCGGAGAGGTCTAGCCGGCGTCCTCGATCCGGTAGGCGAGCAGCGCGCCCCCCTCGGTCCGGAAGAAGACCAGCACGGGCGCGGCGGCAGCCTGGTGCTCAACGAGGTGGCCGGGCGGGAACTCGTCGCCGTTCTCCAGTTCGCCCATGGTGAATATCAGCAGATCGCCGCTGCTGCTTCGGAGGGTGAAGCCGCGGACGTCGTTGAGGCCGCGCGAATCCACGGAGAGGATGACTCCGGCAACCGGCGAATCCGGGACCGGGGCGGTCGAACCACTTGGGCTGGAGCCGCCGGACGAGGCCGTCGCAGGCACACCGGTGGGATCGGGCGGCGTTGCTGCCGGGCTCGCGCAGGCCCCCAGCACTGCCACGAACAGCCCGACCACCGTCCAGGCGACGGCTTGCCTCACGCCGCGGGTCCGATGCCGCTCGCCGCTCCGCTGCTCCCCGGGGCGTACAACGCGATGCCATCGGCGCAGCCCTGGCACGTCGCCGCACCGGGTTCGTAGGTGGGCAGCTCCAGTCGCCACAACGGCTCCAGGGGGTAGCTGCGACCGGTCAGCGGCGACGTCAGCGCCGCCAGCCCGCCCGACCGGTCGACCAGGACATGGCAGCCCACGATTTGGCCGCCTGCCCGCTCCACGGCGGGCACCATCGCCAGCAACGAGCCGCCGGTCGTGAGGATGTCGTCGACCAGGAGCACCCGCTCGCCGGCCCCGATCCGGAAGCCGCGGCGGAATTCGCGCCGCACGGCCCCGTCCGCGCCGCGAACCTCTTCGGCGAAGATGGCACGGGTGCCGAGCTGGCGGCCCGTTTCGAAGGCCAGGATCACACCGCCCGTCGTGGGCCCGGCAACGAGGTCCACGAGGCCCTTGCCGGCGTACTCGGCGGCCCACATCGCACACAGCTCGCTGGTTGCGGCCGGGTCCTGGAGGACCTCGAACTTCTCCATGTAGCAGTCGGAGTGCCGCCCGCTCTTGAGCTGGAAGTGGCCTTCGCGCAGGGCGCCGGAGCGGCGGAAGATCGCCTCGGTCCGAGCCGCGATGGCGAGACGGGCAGTGGTTTCGAGAGTGTGCTTGATCGTCGTCACGCCGGTCGTCGCCTGTCGTTCATCGCCGCCAGTCTAGCGCCGGTCGCAGGACCGACGAGTCGGGGCCCACGTCCTGCACGTCTGCCGCGCGATGTGGCCTGTCACTCCGGCGGGCAGGTCTCGGTCTACGGCCGGTACTCGACCCCCTTCGCCGATGCCGCGCCCGAGCCTCGCCGGGCCGGCAGGGCCGTGCCGATCAGCGCCTGGTGGGATGTCAGCCCCAGCCGCCGGCACTCGTCCGCAAGTTCGTCGACGAGGCGCACCGGCAGGGTGGGGTCCGCGAAGATCGCCGTGCCGACCTGGGCCGCGACCGCGCCGACCGCGAGGTACTCCAGCACGTCGCGCAGTTCCGTGATGCCGCCGATCGCAACGATCGGGATCGACACCACCTGCGCCGTCTCATAGACGATCCGCAGCGCGACGGGCTTGATCGCCGGCCCCGAGAGTCCGCCGAACACGTTGCCCAGCAGCGGGCGCCGCCGTCCGGGATCCACCGCGATGCCCGAGAGCGTGTTCACCGCGGTGAGCGCGTCCGCGCCCGCGTCCTCGATCGCCTTCGCGATCGGGCGCACGTCGGCCACGTTGGGCGAGAGCTTCACGAGCAGCGGCAGGTCGGTGACGCGCCGGACCGCCGCGGTCACGCCCCCGGCTGCCGAGGCGTCGATCGCGAACTGGAGGCCGCCCTTGCCGACGTTGGGGCAGGAGATGTTCAACTCGATCCCCGCGACGCCCGGGACGCCGTCGAGCCGTCGCGCCACTTCCACGTAGTCGACAACCGACTCACCGGCGACGTTGACGATCACCTTCGTCTGCCACGCCTGCCAGAGCGGCGCGTACTTCTCGATCACCGCGTTCACGCCCGGGTTCTGGAGTCCTATCGAGTTCAGCATCCCGCCCGGGGTCTCGGTGACCCGCGGCGGCGGATTCCCGACGCGCGGCTTCAACGTCGTGCCCTTGCAGCAGATGGCGCCGATCCGGTTGACGTCCACCACGTCGCCGTACTCGATCCCGTAGCCGAAGGTGCCCGACGCCACGAGGATGGGGTTCGCAAACACCAGCCCGCGCCCGATGTCCACCGACAGGTCGAGCGGCGCGGGCGGCGCCTCGGTCGTCGCACCAGCCGTCCCAGGGGCTCCTCCCCGGCCGGGCTCGATGCGCACTGGCGAACGAGTCCCCGGCGTTGAGACCGACCCGCGGGAGTTCGTCGCGCGGAGCGGCCACCCGGCACGCTGGCGCTTGGGCGTGATCGTCGAGCGCACGACCGGCGACGTCACGACGCGCTTGCGGGATTTCACGCCCGGCTCCGAGCCCAGGTGACGGAGGCCGCCGCCGTCCAGGCCAGGATCCCGCCGACCGCGGCCCACTCGAGCGCCGGCTCCAGGAGGAACACCCCGCGCGGCTCCGCGATCTCGCCGCTCCCGCGAGCGAGCGTGACCACGATGAACCCCACGAACGCGGCGACCACGAGCGCGCCGACCGCCGCCAGCCAGCCGGGCAGCGACCGCGTCGGCCGCCGGGCGATGTCGATCGACGCGAATGCCAGCGTCACCGCACCGAGCAGGAAGAACCCGATGGAAACCGGTCGGTGCAGGTCCGAGCCGCCGGCCGGGAAGACCCCGACCAGTGCACCGAGGATCCCGGACGCAATCCCCGCCAGGCCTGCCGCCGACGCAGGCGCGTCGCCGCGCGATGCCGCGAACGCCGCCATGAACCCGGCCAAGCCGACGCCGCCGACGATCAGGCTGACGTTGAAGGCCGGTCCGAGCGTCGAAAGGCCGACTTCTCCCAGCTCGGAGACCCAGTGGTTGAGCGGTGAGTAACGGCCGTTGGGCCCCTCGAACGCGAGGGCTGCCACCAGCGATCCAGCGGCGAACACGACGGCTCCGATCAATCCCGCCCGCGGTCCGAGCCCGGCGATCCCATCGCCGGACGCGATGCCACGTGCCACGCTCATGTCGCCGCCTCCGCCAGGACCTGGCTCCAGGTGCCCTCCCAGGCAACTTCGTCCACCCCGAAGACCGGCCCCTCGCGGCAGACCCGCTGTGGCTGGCCGTTCGTCCCCATGACCACGCAGCCGAGGCAGGCGCCCACCGCGCAGCCCATGTTCTGCTCCATCGAGACCTGCAGGAAGGCCTTCCGGCGCGCGGCGGTCGAACCGAACGCATCCGATCTGCCGCCGCCGCGCTTCCGGCCGAGCGTCGCCACGCCCATCCGCTCGCGACGGCCCGCAACGACCCGCGAAAGGGCAGCCAGCATGGGATGGGGCCCGCAGGCAAACGCCTGGTCGGCCCACGCCTCGTACTGGGGCACCAGGTCGGTGACGTAACCACGATGGCCCAGCGATCCGTCATCGGTGGCCACCACGTACTCCACCTCGTCGGGCAGCAGGCTCGATGGGTAGACCTCGCGTGCGGACGCCGCGCCGAACAGCAGCACCACCTGGCGCCCGTCGCGCAGGGCCTCGTCGGCGAGCATCCGGACCCCCGCGATGCCGAGCCCGCCCGCGACCAGCAGCAGGTGGCGGGAGCGTGGGTCCACCTCGAACGGCCGGCCCAGCGGCCCCAGCACGTCGATCCGGTCGCCCGGACGCAGGCGTGTGAACCACTCCGTGCCCCGGCCGACGGTTCGGAAGTGGATCGTGATCATGCCCGTGACCGGGTCCGCCGTATTGAAGGAGAAGGGACGGCGCAGGACGAGGCCCGAGAGGTCACCCGTGCGGACGTGGACGAACTGGCCAGCGCGGGCGCCCGAGGCAAGCTCAGGCGCATGGAACGACTGCAGCCACTGGTCCGGGAGGATCTCCCGGCTGTCGACGAGCTCCGCCGAGACGAGCCGCATCGTCACCCGGGACGCGAACCTCCGGCATTGCCGCCGGTGTCCTCGACGTCCTCGACGTCTTCAACGTCCTCCCCGTCTTCGTCATCGAGGTCCTCATCGGCCTCGGCCTCCTCGTCGGAGCCGCCCTCACCCGTCACGCTCGGGAAGGCCTCCGCCAGTGCCTCGGCAAGGTCGCCGAACACGTCGGTGGGGTCGTAGAACTCGACCAGCTCCTCCGGTGTCGACAGCGTGCGCCAGGCACCGTCCGTCTCCTCGGGCACCACCTCGGCGCGGAAGCCGCCGCTTGCCTCGAGCGTGAGCCGCTCGTCATCGTCGTCCACGATGATGAGGTCGCCCAGCTTAACGGTCAGCCGGTTGGCGGCCTCCTCGAACTGGTCAATGAGCCGCGCTTCGGAGACCTGGCTGCGCTCCTGGAAGGTGAGCGCGAGGTCGTAGAGTCGTCGCGCCGCAGTCTCCTCGTCGTCGGCCGCGCCACCGTCGACGCGACCGGCGGCCCACGCGTCGGCGGCACCGGCGAACGCAGCCCCCGCGTCGATGCCGACCGTTTCATCGGGCGCGATTCCGGCGGTGTCCATCAGGTCGTCAGCCGCGGTCGGCTCCGCACCCAGGCCGGCAGCCTCGCGAGCCGCCTCCGCGAACGACTGGTAGATGTCGGCGGGGTTGTACAGCTCGACGATCTCGGAGGCGCTCTCGATGACCTCGGTCTCGCTCACCCACTCGCCGGTGTCATCGTCGAGGTAGCGGCTGCGGCTGCGGAAGGTCAGATCGGGCGCGATCGAGAGGTAGTCGGGATCGTCATCGATCAGGGTGAGTCCGCCCACCTCGCGGATCCGGGCGCCGTTGCGATCGAGGAACTTGCGGAATTGCTCCGTGGCCTGGACGAGGAAATCCGATCGCTCGAGCGCCGCATCCGAGGCGAGCTCGCCGAGCAGGTCGTTCCGGCCGGTTTCCATGTCGGTCTCCTGCTGCTACGGGTGGTACTCGAGATCCGGGCCCAGGCGTTCGCGCAGGAACATCGAGTGGTGGCGTTCGAACATCCACTCACCGGCTCGATGGCCCAGGGCGCGCGTCGCCTCGTCCTTTTCCAGTCTGTCGATGGTCGCGTAATCGGGCAGTTCGAGGAGGATCACGTTGTCGAAGTCCCAACCGTAGGCGACGTTGTACCAGCCAAGAAAGCGGATCCCGAACTTCGACTCGTAATCGCGCACCTGGCGGGGAAAGATCGTGCGCATGAAGAACTTGAAGAACGGGTCGCGGCCGCGGCGGACACT
>VGPE01000112.1 GCA_016875645.1 Chloroflexota bacterium | reverse complement strand
GCGCACCGTCCGCGGATCGCCGATCCGGTCAGGGCTTGCCAGGGGATCGTGATCGACCGCGATCAGGTCGGCCAGCTTGCCAGCCTCCAGCGTCCCGATCTGGCCGTCGCGCCGGAGCAGTTCGGCCGCCACCCGCGTGGAAGCCTCGATCGCGGCCATGGGCGACATGCCCGCCTGGACCAGGAGCCCGATTTCGCGAGCGTTGGTGCCGTGGTAGCCCACGCCGCAGTCGGTGCCCATCGCGATCTTCACCCCCCGCCCGGATTGCCTCGGGCAGCGAGCGCTGCTGCGCCCGGACGACCGTGTCGAGTTTGGCCATCGCCCACGACGGCATGGAGCCCGGACTCGCGTCGGCGCGCTCCTGGACCGAGCGGAGGGCGTGCAGCGTCGGGACGAGGTAGGCGTCCTTACCGCGGAGCAGCTCAATCCCCTCGTCGTCGATCATGTAGCCGTGCTCGATGGAGCGCACGCCGGCCGCGAGGGCGTTGCGGATGCCCTCCGCCCCGATGGCGTGGGCCATCACACCGCCCAGGCGTGCCACACGCGCTTCGTAGACCGCCACCGCGATCTCTTCGACGGTGAGCTGCGGGGTGTCTGGCGGGTCGAGCGGGGAGAGCACTCCCCCGGTGGAGCAGAGTTTGAGCCAGTCGGCGCCCGCGCGGATCATGGTCCTGGCCGCCCTGCGCATCTCGTCAGGGCTGTCGGCGATCCCCGACGGCAGGTCCGAGGAGATCCATGCGGGATTCAGGCCCGAGGCCATCGTCCAGTCGCCGTGGCCACCGGTCTGGGACAGGATGTTGACCGCTACCAGCAGGCGCGGGCCCGGGAAGATGCCGTCATCGATGGCGATGCGCATGCCCGCCGGGGTCATTCCTGCGTCCCGGGCGGTGGTGGCCCCGGCGTCGAGGGTTGCCCTGGCGAACGGGATTCCCCGGTAGAAGCGCTCGCTCAAGCGCTCGGAGTGTTCGACCTGGGTCGGCCGGATCTCCGCCACCAGGTGCACATGCGAGTCGATGAGGCCCGGCAGCAGCGTCAGACCACCGACGTCGACGCGCCGGACGCCGCGCGGCAGGCGGACGGCTGCACTGCCTCCCACCGCAGCCAGCCGGCCGTCCTCGACGATGACCACGGCGTCCTCGATCGGATCGCCCCCGCGGTCATCGATCAGCCGCCCTCCGACCAGCGCGACCTGGTCCGCCATCGCACCCTCCACCGTGCTGTCTGACCGCGAGTCTAGCCGCGACCCTCGGTAGCATCCGGCCCGTGGCAGATCGTCCCTGGCCTTCACCCCGCGAGATCCCCGAACGGCTGATGCGAACGGTGCTGCTCTGGCTGTCGCGCCGTCGCGCCCTCGGCCGCCTCGCGACCCGGACGCCGCTCACGCGGCCGATGGTTGCGCGGTTCGTTGCCGGAGAGACCTCGATGCCGCATTGTTCGCGCTCGAGCGGCTCCGTGCCGCGGGGCTCCGCACCACGGTCGACGTGCTGGGCGAGGAGGTCACCGCGCCTGACGCTGCCCGGGGTGCCGCCCGGCGCTACGTCGAGACACTCGACGCCCTCGCCGCCGCGGGGCTCGACCGGAATGTGAGCCTCAAGCTGAGCCAGATGGGCCTGCGAATCGACCCGGGCCTCTGCCGTGAGAACGTCGGGGCCATCGTGGAGCGTGCGACCGCGCTGGGTGCCTTCGTGCGCATCGACATGGAGGACCACACCGCGACGGACGCGACGCTCGCCCTTGCGCGTGAGATGCGCGACGCCGGGGGCGACGTGGGGGTGGTGATCCAGGCGGCGCTGCGGCGGAGCGAGGTCGACGTGGCGGCCCTGATCTCCGAGGGGACGCGGGTGCGCCTGTGCAAGGGTGCCTACCGCGAGCCCGCGACGGTGGCCTTCGCGAGCAAGGCCGAGGTCGACGCGAACTTCGAGCGGCTGATGGAGCGCCTGCTGCGCGATGGCCGGTATCCGGCGCTGGCCACCCATGACGAGCGGATCATCCGGCGGGCCATCGCGCTCTGCCGTCGGGACGGCATCGGGCCCGAGCGGTTCGAGTTCCAGATGCTCTACGGTGTCCGGCGCGATCTGCAGGAGGCCCTGGTTCGCGCCGGGTGGGCTGTGTCCGGGTCTATGTCCCGTACGGGCACGACTGGTACCCGTATTTCATGCGGCGGCTCGCAGAGCGCCCGGCGAACGTCTGGTTCGTGCTCAAGAGCGTCCTGCGCGAGCGACGGCCGAGCCAGTAGCGCTGGCGACCCGCCTCGTTCTCCGAATATCCGCGGGAGGCGGCAGGGCCCGGAAACGACGAAGAGGACCGCTGGGCACAGACGGTCCTCTTCGCCGGCGCGGTCGCCATCAGGCGGTCGCTCCAGTGCCACCCTATGGCCCGATCGGTTGGCGCTCCATGGCCCATCCGTACCAGTCGCGCCGGCAGGATGCGTGGTGCCCGCCGACACCGACGGATGCAGTCGTTCACGGGCCTCAGGCGCCGCGGATCGTCGACGCCGCGGGCGGCGCGGGGCCTGGGTCCAGGCGCGGATCCCGCATCGCCGCCACGAGGGCGATCGCGACGCCCAGCCCGATCAGAACGTCGCCCACGCTGAAGACGTTGGCGAAGGGCAGCCAACCCGGCAGCGCGAAGATGTCGGTGAGCGGCGCCAGCGCGACTGCGTCGAGCTCCTGGCTGTTCGAGAACCCCGGCCCGGGCCGAGCGCCGACTGCGGCCAGTGCCTCGGCCGAGTCCGGCATCACGCCGCCGTTGGCAACGATGGCGGCAAGGTTGCTCGCCGCTCCGAGGGCCACGACCGGCAGGCCCGTCAGACGCAGGTTCACAAGCACGGCGACGAGCACCGCCGCCGTCGAGGCAACGTAGATGGGCGGGCCCCAGGCGCCTACCATCGAGGCGAGCGGGTCCGCGAACAGGGCGACCTGGATTGCCAGGCCCAGCAATGCAACCGGTGCCCAGCGCAGGCGGACCTCCGCGAGACGCTCGAGCCGACCGCGCGAGAGGAGACCCACCGCAACGCCGAGCAGGACCGCGTACAGCATGAACACCGTGAGCGACGTCTCCCCATCAGGCGTGGGCGCCGGCCCCTCGGCGCGCGAGAGACTCCTGCCCCGATGAGTGTCGCACCGAGCAGAGGCGTGCGCGACGCGGCAACCCGTCCCCGTGTCGAGGCAGCGGACGCTGGTGGTCTTCGGCGCCTCGGGCGTCATCGGCGGGGAGATCGTCGAAATCGCGCTCAAAGCCGGTTGGGCCGTGCGTGCGTTCACGCGCGACGCGACGCGGATCGATGCCCGCCGGGGCCTGGTGGTCGTGGCTGGGGACGCGACCGACGCCGCAAGCGTCGCGGGCGCCATCGCCGGCTCGGCGGCCGTCGTGAATGCGCTCGGACCGGCCACGAACCGCCGCGAAGAAGTGGACCAGACCGTCCTCGCGATCCGGAACATCCTCGCCGGCATGGACCGGCACGGCGTCCGGCGCCTGGTGAGCCTGAGCGGGGCCGCAATCGACGTGGCCGGCGACCGAAAGCCATTGGGTGCCCGGATCGCGTCGCGGATCGTGCGGCTGCTCGCGGGCAACGTCGTGCGTGCGAAGCAGCGCGAGTACGAGGCGATCGCGGCGAGCAACGTGGACTGGACCATCGCGCGGCCGGGGCGGGTCACGGATGCGCCCCCCGTGGGCCGGGCAGTGCCCGGCGACCGACTCTACTCGCGGACGATCGCTGCCGCTGACCTCGCTGCATTCATGGTGGAAGAGATCGACCGCCGCGACTATGTTCGCGGCGCACCATTCGTCAGCGGCTGAGGGGATCGAGATGCGAGACGTGGACCGATCGCGAACACCGGACCAGGTACCGCCGGCGGCAAGCACCGGCGGGGTCCGGGTGACGCTGGGGCGCAACCTGTTGGCCATCGCGACGTGGGCGCTCGCGATCGGGGTCGTGATCCAGGTCTTCCTGGCCGGGCTCGGCGTGTTTCGCGATCCCGCCGACTTCGAGCTCCACCGGAACGTCGGCTACCTGCTGGGCGTGGTTGCGCTCCTGCTGGCGATCCTTGCGTTCGTGGTGCGGGCGAACCGCCTCCAGCGCGGGCTCGGCATCCTGCTGGTGGTGCTGTTCGTCCTGCAGTCGGTCTTCATCGCGCTGCGCGAGTCCGCCCCGGAGGTCGCCGCGCTCCACGTTGTCAATGGCATGGCGATCGTCCTGGTGACGGCGCTGTTTGCGATGCGAACCTGGCGCCTCGGGGGCCTGACGGACCGCTAATCGTTCCGCGGCGGGCCGGCGGCGATCCGCGCGCGCATCTTGTCGACCGACCAGTCGGCCCAATCGGATTCGATCCACCAGGTCGCGCCCGCCTCGGCCCACGCGCCGGTGATGGCCGCGGCGTCTGATGGCTGGTCGCCGGGGGTCTGCCCCTCCATGACGAGGTCGAAGCCCTCGAGCGAGCCCCGCCGCTCGCGGATCCACGCGGCCATGGCGCGCAGGTCGTCGTGGGTGATGGTGCCCGGCCGGCCATCAGCCTCCAGCTTGTTCGGCAAAAGCCCGTCCCACTGGAGCACGCGCCGCATGGAGCGCTCGCGCGGCCACGCGCCGACCATCCAGACGGGGATTCGCGGCCGTTGCACCGGTCGTGGCGTGAAGCGCATCGCCTCGAAGCGGTACTGCTTCCCGTCGAACGCGAACGGCTCGCCGGACCAGAGGCCCTCGAGGATCGCAAGCGACTCGTCCATCCGCTCGGCGAGGATCCGTTTGTCGGTCGGCTCGCCGACGCGGCCGAAGGCCCCGTCGTCGAGGGCGCCGAGACCGATCGGCAGCACCAGCCGGCCGCCCGAGACATGGTCGAGCGAGACCGTCTCGCGGGCCAGCTTCCAAGGCCGCCGCCGTGCGGGTGGCGTCACGAGAGCCCCGAACCGGACGCGCTCGGTGCGCATCGCGATCACGGTCATGACCACCCACGGGTCGTACAGGCCCCCGAGCGTCTCGAGCCAGATGGCGTCCCAGAAGAAGACGCCGTCCCAGCCCGCTGCCTCGGCCTGGGCGGCCAGGTCACCGACCGTACGCGGATCGCCTCCGGTGATGAGAACGCCGTACTTCACGCGTCGGGCGCTGACAGGATCGATCGCCCGCTCAGGCCCGGGGATGCGGCAGCGGGCGATTCAATCAACGAGGCGGAGCACGTGCCGGAAGACATCGTGCGAGGTGACAATGCCGACGGGCCGCCCGCCGGCCACGATCGGGATGTGCCGGAAGCCGCCGACTGCCATCTTCTGGATCGCCACGGCGAGCGAGTCATCGGCGCGCAGCACGACCGGGTCGTTGGTCATGAACTCGCTGATCGGCCCGGCCGGGAGGTCGTGCCCCGCGAGCTTGAGGACGGCGTCGCGCTCGGTGAAGATGCCGACCACCTTCCCGTCGGCATCGGTGACCACCACGCCCGCTGCCCGGTCGTCGCGCATGATGCGCAGCACGTCCGCGACCGCTGCGTCCGCCTTCACCGTGAGGGATGGCCGCGGTGCGAGCGCCCCGAGCGGGACCTGGGTGAGCAGACGTTCGAACTCCGTGGCCGCCATGGGGATGTCCGAGGTCATCAGGTCCGAGCCGCAGTTGCCGCACGCGTCCGCGCCCATGAGGTTCTCGAACCCGCACGCCGGGCAGACCATCACTGATGCGGCCCCCGGGTCGGGCAAGGCCCCGGCGGACTCGGCGAGCAGGCGATCGTCGGTCTGCTCGACCACGGTCAGGCGACCGTCCAGGTCTCGCCGCTGTTGAGCAGCTTCGCGAGGTCCCCCTCGCCGCGCTGGGCGGTCGCACTCGCGATCTGCTCGACCATCAGCTGGTCGTGCGCGGCGCGCTCGACGCGCCGGATCACCCCGACGGGGACGGGAAAGTCCGGGTAGAACATCCGCGAGAGCATGAACGCGAGATACGGGTCTTCGGCCGTCTCGTCGTGGACCAGCAGGTCCTCCTCGGAGACCCCGTTGCCCAGCTCGACCACCTCGGGGTGCATTCCGCGCAGGCGGATCCCCTTGTCGTGGTTCTTGCCGAAGATCATGGGCTTGCCGTGTTCGAGCACCAGCATCCGGTCGTCGCGGACCTCCCGGTCCGTGAAGGAGCGCCACGCGCCGTCGTTGAAGATGTTGCAGTTCTGGAGGACCTCCACGAACGCTGAGCCCTTGTGCCAGCCGGCGCGGGTGAGCGTGTCCTGGAGATGCTCGGTGTGGGTGTCCACCGAGCGGGCGATGAACGTGGCCTCCGCCGCCAGGGCCACCGAGAGCGGCATGATGGGGTTGTCGATGGTGCCGGCGGGCGTGGACTTGGTGACCTTGCCCAGCTCCGACGTGGGCGAGGCCTGCCCCTTGGTCAGGCCGTAGATCCGGTTGTTGAACATGATGAGCTTGATGTCCACGTTGCGCCGCATCGAGTGCAGGACGTGGTTGCCGCCGATCGAAAGCGCGTCCCCATCGCCGGTGATGACCCACACCATGAGGTCGGGCCGAGCGGCCTTGAGGCCCGTCGCGAGCGTGGGCGCACGGCCATGGATGGTGTGGAACCCATAGGTGTTCATGTAGTACGGCAGCCGGCCGGAGCAGCCGATGCCGCTGACGAAGACGATGTTCTCCCTCGGGTAGCCGAAGTCGGGCATCACCTTCTGGGTCTGGGCCAGGATCGAGTAGTCGCCGCAGCCGGGGCACCAGCGGACGTCCTGGTCGGAGACGAAGTCCTTGCGTGTGAGCTGGACCACGGCCTGGTTGGCTGGACTCAACGCCGGTCCGCCGCCCGACCCTGCCGAACCATTGGCCCCGGTCGAGGTGCTGTCGGTCATCTCGATCACCCGCCCGCAAGCAGCTGGCGCGCTGCGTCTTCGATCTCGCTGATTCGGTACGGCTTGCCGCGCACCTTGTTGAGTCCGACGGCGTCGATCAGATATCGATTGCGGATCAGCATCCGCAGCTGACCCAGGTTGACCTCGGGGATGAGCACCCGCCGGTACCTCCCGAGGACCTCGCCGAGGTTGGCCGGGAATGGATTGAGGTGGCGCAGGTGCGCGTGCCCGACCTGGTGGCCGGCCGCGATGAGGCGGTCGGTCGCGGTGTGGATGGCGCCGAAGGTGGAGCCCCAGCCCAGGATGAGCAGGTCGCCCGAGGCGGCGCCGAACACCTGGACGTCGGGGATGTCGTTGGCGATCCGGTTGATCTTCTCCGCGCGGAGCATCTGCATCCGGTGGTGGTTGTCCGGGTCGTAGCTGACGTTGCCGGTGACGTCGGCCTTCTCAAGGCCTCCGATGCGGTGTTCGAGGCCAGGCGTGCCCGGTACCGCCCAGGGTCGCGCGAGCGTCTCGGGGTCGCGGTCGTAGGGTCTGAAGGTCGTCCTGTCGGTGTGGTTCTCCACGCCGATGTTCGGCAGGTCCGCGATGTCCGGGATCGCCCACGGCTCCGACCCGGTCGCGAGGAAGGCATCCGACATGTAGACCACCGGGGTCACGTACTTGAGTGCGATCCGCCACGCTTCGATGGCGTAATCGAAGCACTCTGCCGGCGTGGCCGGGGCGACGATGGGGATCGGCGAGTCGCTGTTGCGCCCGAACATGATCTGGAGCAGGTCCGCCTGCTCCACTTTGGTGGGCATGCCCGTGGACGGGCCGGCGCGCTGGACGTCGACGACGACGAGCGGCAGCTCGACCATCAGCGCGAGGCCCATGGCCTCCGACTTGAGCGCGATGCCCGGACCCGATGAGGCGGTCAGGCCCATCGCTCCGCCGTACGCCGCGCCGATCGCCGCGCCGATGGCGGCGATCTCGTCCTCGGCCTGGAACGTCTTGACGCCGAAGTTCTTGTACATCGAGAGCTGGTGGAGGATGTCGCTGGCGGGCGTGATGGGGTAGCTGCCCATGAACAGGTCGCGCTTTGCGAGCCGGGACGCCGCCACGAAGCCGAGTGCCGTGGCCTCATTGCCGGTGATGTTGCGGTAGCGACCTGGCGGCAGCCTGGCCGGCGTGACGCGATACGTGGTGTGGAAGATCTCGGTGGTCTCACCGAATGCATAGCCCGCTTTGAGAGCCCGCGTGTTGGCCTCTGCGATCACGGGTTTCGCGCCGAACTTCTGGCCGATCCAGCGCAGCGTGGGCTCCATGCTCCGCTCGTAGAGCCAGAACATCAGGCCCAGTGCGAAGAAGTTCTTTGTCAGGTCGACCTGCTTGGAGCTCATCTCGAGGCCTTCGAGAGCCCGTGCGTTGAGGGTGCCGATCGGGATCTCGAACAGGCTGTACGAGCGCAGCGAACCATCGGTGAGCGGGTTGCTGGCATAGCCCGCCTTGTTGAGGTTCTGCTGGGTGAAGGCATCCTGGTTGACGATCAGGGCCCCGCCGGCCGGCAGGTCGCCGACGTTGGTCCTCAGAGCGGCCGGGTTCATCGCGACGAGGACGTCGGGTGCGTCGCCGGGCGTGAAGATGTCGCTGCTCGAGAAGCTGATCTGGAAGCCCGAGACGCCCGGCAGGCTGCCCGCCGGCGCCCGGATCTCGGCCGGGAAGTCGGGCAGCGTGCTGATGTCGTTGCCGAAGACAGCCGCTGTCCGGGTGAACTGGCTCCCGGTGAGCTGCATCCCGTCGCCGGAGTCCCCGGCGAA
>VGPE01000111.1 GCA_016875645.1 Chloroflexota bacterium | reverse complement strand
AGGAGCGCTGGGCGGCTTACGTCGGCGTCAAGCACGCCATCGCCGTCTCGAACGGCACCGTGGCCCTGATGTGCATCTACGCCGGCCTCGGCCTGGAGCCGGGCGACGAGGTGATCACCGTCTCGCACACCTTCAACGCCACCGTCAGCTCGATCCTGTGCACCGGCGCCACGCCCGTGTTCGTGGACATCGAGCCCGACACCTACCTGATCGACGCGGCGCGGATCGAGGCGAAGATCACGTCCCGGACGAGGGCGATCTCGCCGGTCCACCTGTTCGGCCTCGTGGCGGACATGGACATGATCACCGCCATCGCGGACCGCTACGGCCTGGCCGTCGTGGAGGACGCGTGCCAGGCGCACGGCGCCACGTTCCGCGGCCGCATGGCGGGCTCATTCGGGCACGGTGCATTCAGCCTCTACGGCACCAAGAACATGACCACCGGCGAGGGCGGCTTCATCACCACCAACGACGACCGGCTGGCCGACTTCCTGCGCCTCTACCGCTCCCAGGGCATGCGCCAGCGCTACCACCACGAGATCCTGGGCTTCAACTTCCGGCTGACCGACATCAGCGCCGCGATCGGCCTCGTGCAGTTCGCCAAGCTCGATCGCAACACGCGCCGCCGCCAGGCGATCGCGGCCCGCTATGACGCGGGTTTCGCCGACCTGCCCATCCGGATCCCCGTGACGCCCGAAGGCCGGACGCACGTCTTCCACCAGTACACGATCGACGTGGGCCCGGAGCGGGACGCGATCGTCGCCGAGCTTGCCGAGCAGGGCATCGGCACCGGCATCTACTACCCGATCCCGGTCCATCGCCAGGCGTACGTGATGGAGCGCGGCTTCCACGCCGACCTGCCCGTGACGGACATCGTCGCTGAACGAACGCTTTCGATCCCGATGTATCCGGGCCTGACCGACGAGGAGCAGGACGCGGTCATCGACGCGGTCCGGCGATCCGTCGAGGCGCGAACCTCGGTGGGGGCGGCCCTCGGGGTGGAGAGCAGCACCCGATGATCAGCCCTCGGCCGGCCGGCGCGACCCTCCGGGTCGGCCTCGCCGGCCTGGGGGCGATGGGCCGCAACCACCTGCGCGTCCTGTCCTCGCGAACTGACTGCCGACTCGTCGCGGTCGCCGATCCGGTGCCCGAGGCGCTCCAGGCTGCCGCCGCCGCCGGCGCCCAGCCGTTCGCCGAGCCGCTCGCGATGATCGAGGAGGCGGAACTCGACGCGCTGGTCGTCGCCGCGCCGACCACGGCCCACCTCCCGCTGGCCCTCGCCGCCATCGAGCGTGGGATCGCCGTCCTCGTGGAGAAGCCGCTCGCCGCCACGGTCGACGAGGGCGTCCGGATCCTGCGCGCGGCCCACGCCCGCGGGGTTCCGGTCCAGGTCGGCCACGTGGAACGGTTCAACCCCGCGGTCCTGGAGCTGGGGCGACTGCTGCAGGCGGGCTGGCTGAGCAGCATCTACTCCATCGCCAGCCGCCGCGCCGGCCCGTTCCCAGCCCGCATCCGAGACGTCGGCGTGACGGTGGACCTGGCCACGCACGACGTGGACATCCTGTCGTGGATCGCCGCCGAGCGGCCAAGCCGGGTGTACGCCGAGCTGGCCCAGCGCATCCACGCCGACCACGAGGACCTGCTGTTCGGGCTGCTCCACTTCCCGTCCGGCGCCACGGGCATGCTGGACGTCAACTGGCTGACGCCGGCCAAGCGCCGCCAGCTCATCGTGGTGGGCGAGGAAGGGATGTTCGAGCTGGATTACCTGACACAGCGGCTGACCTTCACCCGGGCCAACGTGGAGCGGGCCCAGTTAATCGGCGGCTTCGCGACCACCTTCTCGGGCGATGTCGCGGAGCTCCCCGTCGTCAACGCCGAGCCGCTGGCCGCCGAGATCGATGCGTTCCTGCGGGTGGTCCGCGAGGGCGGCCGCCCGGTGGTGGACGTCGAGGATGGGCTGTGGGCCGTCGCGATCGCCAATGCGCTGCTCGAGGCGGCCGCAGCCGGCCGGCCGGTCGAACTGTCGTCGCTCGCCGAACGGAAGCCTGCATGACGGCCACCCGGCCGCGCCTCGGGGGCGCCTCGAACATGCTGGGCGGCTCCATCGAGGTCGCGCCCAACGCCTGCCATCACGCGCCAGCGCTATCGGTGAAACCGTGGCGCGGTGTGCCGGGGACGGCCGGCCGCGTCGCCGTCGTCGGTGCCGGCAAGATGGGCCTGCCGCTGGCGGCCCAATTCGCCAACCATGGCTGGCACGTGACCGCGGTGGACGTGCAGGAGCACGTGGTCGCCGCGATCAACGAGGGCCGCTCGCACGTGACCGAGGAGCCCGGCCTGGCCGAGGCGGTGCGTTCGGCCTGGGCGGCAGGCCGCCTGACCGCAACCACCGATGCCGGGGCCGCAGCGGCCACGAGCGACGTCGTTGTCATCATCGTCCCGGTCATGCTCGACGACGAGCAGCAGCCCGACTACCGCTCCATGGACGGCGCCGTGGACGCCGTCGCACCGGGCATCCACGAGGGCTCGCTCGTGGTCTTCGAGACCACGCTGCCCGTGGGCGACACTCGCAACCGGTTCACCCCGCGCCTCGCCGAGGTCTCGGGCCTTGAGCCGGACCGGGCGTTCTTCGTTGCCTTCTCGCCGGAGCGCCTGTACAGCGGTGCGGTCTTCCGCAACCTCGCGGCATATCCGAAACTCGTCGGCGGGATCGGCGCCGCGTCGACGGATCGAGCAGTCGCCTTCTACGCGTCCGTGCTCGATGCCGAGGTGATCCCGATGAGCGCCGCCGAGGCCGCCGAGTTCGCCAAGCTGGCCGACACCACGTACCGCGACGTCAACATCGCCCTCGCCAACGAGTTCGCGCGCTACGCCGATCGGGTGGGGGTGGACATCCAGGAGGTGATCGAGGCGGCGAACACCCAGCCCTACAGCCACATCCATCAGCCGGGCCTGGGGGTGGGCGGCCACTGCATCCCGGTCTACCCCCACTTCCTGCTGAGCCGGGCACCGGAAATGGAGCTGGTGGGACTGTCCCGCCGGGTCAACGACGGCCAGATCGGGATCGCGATCCGGGCGATGCAGCGGGCGCTGGGCGGCCTCGATGGCGTTCCGGTCCTCGTCCTCGGCCTGACGTACCGCGAGGGCGTGCATGAGCTCGCGTACTCCCGGGCCCTGCCGCTGATCGAGCGTCTCGCCTTCCACGGCGCCACCGTGACCGCCTGGGACCCGCTCCTCACGGACGACGAGATCGCTCGCTCGGGCGCCCGGCCGTGGTCGTGGGGATCGCCCAGCGACGCGCGCGTGATCGTCACCCAGACGGCCGACGCGCGCTTCCGCGACCTGGACTTCCGCTGGTTCCCGGAGCTCGAGCTCGTGTTCGACGGGCGCAACAGCCTGCGTGATGTCGCCCTTCCCGTCGGGGTCGCCTACCACGGCGTCGGCGTGCAGGCAACCGCCGGCAGCTGACGGCGTGCGGATCGCCACCGTCGTCGGCACCCGTCCGCAACTGATCAAGCTCGCGGCGCTCCAGCCGTCCCTCCGGCGGCGCCACGAGGAGGTCTTCGTCGATACGGGCCAGCATTGGGATGACGCGCTCGCCGGTGCGTTCTTCGCGGAGCTCGGCCTGCCGCAGCCGGACCACTCGCTCGGCATCGGCGGCGGGAGCGGGGTCGAGCAGATCGGCCGCATGCTCCTGGCCCTGGAGCCATTGCTGGCGGCCGCCCGGGCCGACGCGGTGCTGGTCGTCGGCGACACCAACTCCACGCTGGCAGGCGCGCTGGCCGGGGCGAAGCTCGGCATCCCGGTCGCCCATGTCGAGGCCGGATTGCGCAGTTTCGATCGGACGATGCCCGAGGAAGTGAACCGGGTCGTGGCCGACCACCTCTCGCGCTGGCTATTCGCGCCCACGCCGACCGCGGTCGCCGACCTGCGCGCCGAGGGCATCACCGAGGGCGTCCATCTCGTCGGCGATCTGATGCAGGACCTGGTCGCCCGCATCGTGCCCGAGGTCCGCGAGCCGGAAGCGGGGGTGCCCGACCGACGCCATTCAGGCACCTACCTGTTCGCGACGATCCATCGGGCCGAGAACCGCACGCCCGAAGCAGTCCGGGCGTGGCTGGCGCTCCTGGGCGACGTCGCGCGGCCCGAACGGCCGGTGATCCTGGCGCTGCACCCGGGCACCCGGGCGGTGCTCGACGGTCTCGGCGCCCCCATCCCGCGCAACGTGGAGGTGATCGACCCGCTGGGCTATCGCTCGTCCATCGCTGCGCAGCTGCACGCGGGCGCTGTGCTCACCGATTCGGGTGGGGTCCAGCGGGAGGCCGCGTGGCTGCACGTGCCGTGCCTGGTCCTCCGGGGCACCACCGAGTGGGTGGAGAGCGTCGCCGATTCTGGCGGGCGCAGCGTGGTGATCGGGCTGGATTCGCACGCCGCCTGGGAGTCGCTGGCGCGGCTGGCACCGCTGGGCGATGTCGACGCCGCGGTCAATCGGGCGCGCACGGTGGCGGTTCGGCCGGTCGGAGCGGGGGAGCGGATCAGCGCTGCGCTGGCCGGGGTCGCGCCGGAGGTCGGCGTGTGAGCCGCGTCGTGATGTTCGTCTACAACGACTGCCGCACCGACGCGCGCGTCCTGCGCGAGGCCGGCGCGCTCACGGCCGCGGGCCACCAGGTCAGCATCATGGCGCTGCCCACAGACCGACGCTCCAAGGTGGTCGAGCGCGAGGAGCGCGACGGCTTCGAGATCGTCCACGTCCCGCTGGCCGTGACCCGCGCCCGCTACACCCGCTACATCGCCTGGCTGCGGTACCCGTGGCGCGTCAAGGGCTGGGTCTTCCGCTGGCTGGTGTTCCGCTGGCGGAACGCGTTCAAGAAGCTCCCCCGGAGCCTGGTCAACGCGCTGCTGGCGCTGGGCCTGGCCCTGGTGCTGCTCGTCTGGGGCCCGATCCAGGGCGTGCTCAGACTCGTGGCGTGGGTGTTCCGCCGCAAGCGCGTGATCGGTGGAGTCACCGCCGACTGGCTCTGGCGCTGGCGATTCGTCATCCACCGCTGGGGCAGGGAAGCAGCGCGCGCCGCCCCGCCGGCCGACGTCTTCCATGGCCACGACCTGACCGCTCTCGGTGGGGCCGTGTACGCAGCGGAGCTCCAGGGGCCCGGTCGATCGATCGTGTACGACAGCCACGAGATCTTCCTCGAGTCCGGCTCCAACGTGCACCGCGCTGCGTGGGGTCGTGCGCTGCTTCGTCGCGTGGAGCGAGGCTGGGTCGGCCGCGCGGCGGCGCTGGTGACGGTCAACCCCTCCCTCGAGGAGGAGCTGGAGCGCCGCTACCGGCCGTGCCGGACCGTCGTTGTGCACAACTGCCCCTCGCGCTGGGAGCCGCCAGCCGTGGCGGAGCTACGGATGCGCCGGGCGCTCCGACTTGGACCGGACGCCCCGATCGCGCTCTACCACGGCGGCTTCTCCGCCCATCGCGGACTCGAGGAGCTGGCCGGCGCGATCCTTGAGCCAGGGCTCGAGGGTGTGCACGCGGTCTTCATGGGATACGGCAGCCGCCGCGAGTGGCTGGTGGAGCAGGCCGCGGACCCGCGCTATGGGGGTCGCCTGCACGTCCTGGCCGCGGTTCCGCCGGACGAGCTGCTCGCCTGGGTGGTGGACGCCGACGTCGGCGTGATGCCGATCCAGGCATCCACCTTGAACCACCGGCTCTCCACGCCGAACAAGCTGTTCGAGTGCCTCGCGGCGGGAGTGCCCGTGGTGGCCAGCGACTTCCCTGAAATGCGGCGGATCGTGATCGATGATCCGGCCGGCCCGCTCGGTGAGCTGTGCGACCCCGCGTCGGTGATCTCCGTGGCCGACGCGATCCGGCGGGTGGTCAGGCGCTCGCCAGAGGAGCGCGCGGACCTCCGCCGGCGGTGCCTCGCCGCTGCGCATGAACGCTGGAACTGGGAGGGCGAGTCGGCCAAGCTGGTGGCCCTCTACGACGACCTGGCGCGATCCGCCGGCGCGGCGGCGGGCATCGCTGCGCCCGCTGGAGCGACCCGGGCCGGATGACGTCACAGCACCTGGTCCTCGTCCTGCCGACCACGGCGGAGTTCGATTCGCGGACGTACCGCATCGCGACCGGCGTCCTCGCCCGCGGGCACCAGGTGACCGTGATGGCCCGCTGGCGGGTCGGCCTGGCCGAGGACGAGGTCCATCCGGCCGGGTACCGGATCCGGCGGATCCGCGTGTCGGCACGGAACGGGCTGCCGGGAGCGAACCTGGTGCAGCCGATGCTCCGCTTCGTCCGCCGGCGTCGCGCGACGGAGCCCGCCACCGGGATGAGCACGCCTCCCAAGGCGCGACCGCCCACTCCGGACGAGCCGGTCGCGGCTGGCCGGAGCGGCACGCTCGGGCGCTTGCGCCGTGCGAAGGACGCGACGTTCCGCCTCGCCTCGATCGTCCTGGTCGTTCGCTCCCAGGTCCGGAACACCCGCGCCGCGGCCCCCGTTGCGGACCTCTACCACGGCATGGCGTACATGGGCATCCCGGTCGCACTCGACCTGGGCCGCCGGCACCGGGCGCCGGTGGTCTACGACGCCCGGGACATCTATGTCGACGCGGGCAACCTCGCCCGGCTGCCGCGCCCGGTGCGCGCCCTCATCGGTCGCTGGGAGCGCGGCTGGGCGCGCCGTGCAGATCGCGTGGTCACGGTCAACCGCCCGTACGCGGAGGTCATGGCAAGCCGCTGGGGCGTGCCGCCGCCATTGATCGTGCTCAACTGCTCGTACCGTTTCGTGCCGCCCGATCCACGCGAGCGGCGCTTCCACGATGCGCTGGGACTGCGGTCGTCGGAGCGGGTCGTGCTGTACCAGGGCGGCTTCTCTCGTGATCGGGGGATCGAGCAGTTGATCGAGGCGATCGCGTCCGTGCCTGACGCGGTGCTGGTGCTGATGGGGTACGGCTCCCTGCAGGTCGACCTGGAGCGGCGCGCAGGCGATCCGGCGACGGGCGGCCGGGTTCGGATCCTGCCGGCCGTACCGCCGGACGAGCTGCTCGCGTGGGTGGCCAGCGCCGACGTGGTCGCGATGCCGATCCAGCCATCAACCCTGAACCATCGCCTGACCACTCCCAACAAGCTGTTCGAGGCGATGGCCGCAGGCGTCCCGGTCGTCGCGAGCGACCTGCCGGGCATGGCCGGGATCGTGCGCGAGTCCGGGGCCGGATTGCTGGTGGACCCCACGGACACGGCCGCGATCGCGGGGGCGCTGCGCGAGATCCTGGCGTCGGAGGAGGAGCGGGAGGCGGTCGGCCGGCGCGCCCTTGCTGCCGCCCACGAAACCTACAACTGGGAGCGCCAGCTGGCGCTGCTCCTGGACGAGTACGGCCGCCTGACGGGGAGGTTGTGGTGAGCGGTGCCCGACCCCGAGCGGTCCTGCTGATCGCCAACTCGGCGGCGCCGTATTCGCGTGGACTGCGTGTGGCCCGGAGCCTTGCCGACGCCGGGTACGAGGTGGAGATCGCCGCCACGAGCAGGATCGGGCAACCGGTCGAGGAGCGCGATGGGCCGATGCTGACCCGTCGCCACCGTCCCACCGGGCGATGGGCCGGCTGGGCCGTGGACGCGACCGGTGGCGAGCCGTCGATGCGCCGGATGCCGCTGGGTCGGATCGGGCGATTCGTGCGGCGAGGGCTCCGGCCCGTGCTGACCGCGCTGGGCTGGCCGGCCCACGTGCGTGGCTGGTGGGCCACGCTCCGTGGGGACGCGGGCGTTGCGCCCGCGGACCTGTACCACGCGTTCGGGATCCTGACCGTGCCCGTGGCGCTGGAGCTCGCTCGGGCCGCTCGTCGCGCCGGCCGGGGGGGCCGGGTGATCTACGACGTGATCGACGTCATCCTGGAGTCCAACAACTACGACGACGTACCCGCGCCCCTGGTGCGCTGGTACCGCTGGCGGGAGCGCCGATGGGTCCGCCGCGCCGACGCGATCGTGACGGTGAACCAGCCGATTGCCGACCACCTGGCACGCAGCTGGCGCCTCCGGACGCCGCCGACCGTCCTCCTGAACTGCCAGCCGCGCTGGGACGTCCCCGACGTGCGTCCCGACCTGATCCGCGCCGCCACCGGCATCCCGCCGGAGCGTTCGATCGTGCTGTTCCTCGGCCGTCTCGGGCGCGAGCGAGGCCTCGAGGAAGCGGCCGAGGCGGTTTTGCGCCTCGAGGACGCTGCGCTGGTCATGCTCGGCTTCGGGGCGTGGGCCGACCGGCTCCGGGCACGGGATGCCGAGCCGCGCTTCCGCGGCCGCCACTACACCCTGCCGCCCGTCCACCCCGACGACGTCCCGGCCTGGACGGCCTCGGCCGACGTGTCGGTGATCGCCGTGCCGGCCCTTTCCCTCAACCAGCGGCTGTCCACACCCAACAAGTTCTGGGAGAGCCTGACCGCGGGCACCCCGGTCGTCCTCGGTCGGGACCTCGAGGTCATGCGCGCCATCGTGGAGGCCGACCGGCTGGGTGCGATCGCCGACCCGGGCGACCCCGGCGACCTGGCCCGCGGCCTCCGCGAGATCCTGGAGGCGCCGCCGGCGGAGCGGGAGGCGATGCGCCGGCGCTGCCTGGCGGTGACTCGGGTCCGCTACAACTGGGAAGCTGCGGTCGTGCCCTATCTGGACCTGGTGCGCGGCCTCGGGACGCCCG
>VGPE01000110.1 GCA_016875645.1 Chloroflexota bacterium | reverse complement strand
CGGCGTAGCTCACGAACCGCGTCTGGCGCTTCTTGAACCAGAGCTGGACCCGGCCCGTGGGCCCGTTGCGATGCTTGGCCAGCTGGAGGTTGATCACCTCGCCGTCCATGTCCTGGTCGTCGGCGCCGCGCTCCTTGTCACGCCAGAGGAACATGACGAGGTCCGCGTCCTGCTCGATGGCGCCCGATTCGCGCAGGTCCGAGAGGCGGGGCTCCTTGCTCTCGCGCATCTCCGGCTGACGGCTCAGCTGGGAGAGCGCGATGACCGGCACGTTCAACTCGCGCGCGAGGCCCTTGAGACCGCGCGAGATCTCCGACACCTCCTGCACGCGGTTGGCGTCGCGCGACGAGGTGGTGGCCTGCATGAGCTGGAGGTAGTCCACGACCAGCAGGTCCAGGCCCGCCTCCGCCTGGAGCCGGCGCGCCTTGGTGCGCAGTTCCATCGCGCTGATGTTGGGCGTGTCGTCGATGTAGATGGGCGCCTCCGACAGGCTGTTCATGGCCGGCGCGAGCCGGGCGAAGTCCATCTCCTCGAGGAAGCCCGAGCGCAAGTTCTTGGAATCGATGTTGGCGACGCTGGAGAGCAGGCGAAGGACCAGCTGCTCCTTGCTCATCTCGAGGCTGAAGACGCCCACCGTCCGCTTGTCCTGGACGGCGGCGTGCTCGGCGATGTTGAGCGCCAGGCTGGTCTTGCCGACCGACGGCCGGGCGGCGAGGATCACCAGGTCGCTGCGCTGGAAGCCGGTGGTGAGTGCGTCCAGGTCCGTGAAGCCGCTGGCGACGCCGCTGATCTCGCCGCGGTGGGCGTGCAGGTAGTCCAGCCGGTCATAGGCGGCGTGGAGCAGCGTGCGCAGGTGGGCGAAGCCGGCGGAAATGCGCTCCTTGCTGACCGCGAAGAGCTCCGACTCGGCGCGGTCGATCGCCTCCTGGACGTCCGCGGGGTCCTGGTAGCCGACCTGGGCGATCTTGCCGGCGGCGGTGATCAGGTTGCGCAGGACCGCCTTGCGCCCCACGATCCGGGCGTACTGCACCGCGTGCACGGCAGTGGGCGTCTGGTTGCTGAGGCCCGAGAGGTACGTCCGCCCGCCGATGGAGTCCAGCTGGCCGTTGCGCTCCAGCACCTCGGCCACCATCACGATGTCCACGGGTTCGCGGCGCTCGAACAGCTCCAGCATGGCGCTGTAGATCTGGCCGTTGGCCGGGCGATAGAAGTCCTCGGGCCGCAGGAATTCCGCCACCTCCACGATCGCGTCCCGGTCGATCAGGACCGAGCCGAGCACGGATTGCTCGGCTTCGATGCTCTGCGGCGGAAGGCGATCGATCATCGGCGGAAGACCTCGTGGCGGAGTTGCCCGATGATGCCGACGCGGTCCGGCGCCAGCGTCAACATTCCGACCGACTGCAGCGAGGGCGTGCCCACGAAGTTCGACGGCCTGTTAACGACCCGCTGTGGACCGCGTGGAAAAGTGGTCCACAGCCCGCGATGCGCCGCCCCGCGGTGGGTCCCGCGCTCAGTCGAGGCGGCGGATGACCCCGATCAGCTTGCCCTGGATGCGCACGTCGTCATAAAACTGGGGCGGGTAGTTGGGGTTGGCGGGCTGGAGGCGGATCCGGCCCTGCTCCTTGTAGAGCGTCTTGAGCGTCACGCCGTTCTCTTCCACCTGGGCGACGACGATGTCCCCGTTGCGCGCCGTGGACTGCGGCCGGACGAGGACGTAGTCACCGTCCGCGATGTGGGCCTCGATCATGGAGTCCCCCCGGACCTTGAGGACATACGCGTCCCCGCTTGGGGCGAGCATCTCCGGCACGGCCATGGTCTCGGTTGCGTCCTGGTAGGCCTCGATGGGGCCGCCGGCCGCGATCTCCCCGATCACCGGCAGCAGGTGGGCCTCGCTCATGCCGGCCTGGGGCACCAGCTCATTGGACAGTCCCAGGCGCAGCGCTGCAGTGGGTGTCAAGCGGATCGCGCGCGATTGGGCCGCCCCGCGCTCCAGGTATCCCTCGCGCTCCAGGATCTGCAGGTGGTGGTGGACGGCCGACGTGGAGGCGAGGCCCACCGCCCGCGCGATCTCACGGACCGACGGCGGGAAGCCGCGCGCCCTCAGCGTCGCCGCGATGTAGTCCAGGATCTTGACCTTGCGTTCCGCGTCGTGCCTTGTCACCGGCACCTCCTGAGCGGGATGATACCGAACGGACGTTCGATGTCAAGCACGGAGTCGAACCGGCGTTCGATCGCGGGCGGGCGAGCGGGCCAGGTCGCCGGCACCCGAGCTCGGTCGCGCGGACCCTCGAGGCGGGCCGCCCGCTCGGCCATGCTCCTCTCGCCCTCAGGGTCTTCGTCTGAACCCACGCTCGCCGTGACTGCTGACCCGTCATCGTGATCGTCCCCTCCGTCGCGGGAGACTGACAACGTCACTGATCCGTTCGGACTGACAGCGTCACGGACCATCGACAGGGGAGCACCGGTCCGCGGAGATCGGCTGCTACACTTCCGGGCCCGGCGGAGTCCCTCCGTCGCCCCTGCCGCCGCCCAGCCGGCCGGCGGTTGTACGAGTTCATGACGGCGGAGCCCAGGCACGACATGGCAGCCAGTTCAACCGAGGGCAGACGCACCAGCCGGCGCGGGCTGAGGCGCGCCATCGGCCTGTTGGCATTCCTGCCGGTTGCGAGCCGGGCGCCGGCGTATACCCGTCTGCTCTGGGCGCTGGTCCGTGACGAGCGCACGCCCAACGCGCGCAAGGGCTACCTGGTGGTGGGCCGGGACATCGTGCCCGATGACGTGCCGATTCTCGGCGGACTGGACGACCTCGTGGTCGTCGTGCTGGCCGTCGATCTGTTCCTCGATGGCGTCCCAATCGACATCCTCCACGAGCACCTCGACGAACTGGGCATCGAGCGCGCGGAGTTCGATCGGGACATCGCCCAGGTCCGGCGGCTGATGCCGATGCCGGTCCGGCGCCTCGTCCGGCGCATCCCCGGCGCGATCGCCGCCGCAGGTCGAAGCCTGGAGTCGAGCGGCGTGGCGCCGCGACTTCGCGAATGGATCAACAGGGAGGTCTCACCCGCGTGAAGGTCATTCTGACGGCGGACGTGCCGGCGCTCGGCAAGAGCGGCGAGATGAAGACCGTCGCCGACGGGTTCGCCCGCAACTACCTGATCCCCGGCAAGTTCGCCGTGCCGGCGAGCGGCGGCGCGTTCCGAGCGTGGCAGCACGACATCGCAAGCCGCGAGGAAAAGCGCAAGCGCGAGCGCGAAGAGGCCGAGATCTACGCGACCCGCATCGCGAGCACAACGCTGACCATGGGCGTCAAGGTCGGGGAGGGCGGCAAGCTCTACGGCTCGATCACCGCCAAGGACATCGCGGACGCCCTCGGCCGCCGGGGCATCGTCGTTGACCGTCACAAGGTGGAGCTCGACGAGCCGCTCAAGTCGCTGGGCACCTACAAGGTCGCGGTCAAGGTCTTCTCGGGGATGGCGCCCGAGGTCACGGTGGTCGTCGAACCCAAGGGCTGACGGTTCGGGCGGCCGCGCCCTCGAGCGCGGTCGCGGCCGCGAGCGGGCGGCGTTGTTCTGATTCCCGTGGCATCGGATGCCCCGTGGCGGCCACGTCGGCCGGCTCACGGCTGCATCGGCCGCGCTCCGCTCCCGCTCCGCGCGGCCGGGGGGTTTCGGGCTGGCGGCGTTCCGCCGCCCATCACTGCCAGCGATGGCAGACATCATCGGCGCCGGTTCCGCGGCTCGTCGGGGTCGGATCCGTGCTCAGCTTCGCCGTCGTTGGGGCGCCGCCGTCGTCCCGACGTCGCCTACCATCGCCCCCAGTGATGGTTGACGGAACCGGGGTCTTGCGCCGGGGCTGATGATCGGGATCGTGACCAGCGCACCGGCCCGGACCATCCTCCACGTCGACCTCGACGCGTTCTTCGCGGCGGTCGAGCAGCGCGACCGGCCGGAGCTGCGCGGCAAGCCCGTGATCGTCGGTGGCGGCGGCCCGAACGACCGGGGCGTCGTGTCGACGGCCAGCTACGAGGCGCGCCGGTTCGGCGTCCGTTCGGCGATGCCCCTGCGCACAGCTGCCGCGCTGTGCCCCGACGCGATCTTCGTGCCGGTCGACGGGCGCAAGTACGTGGCCGAGAGCCGGATCGTGCTGGGCATCGTTCGCCGGTTCACGCCGCTCGTGGAGCCGGTATCCATCGACGAGGCGTTCCTGGACGTGACCGCGTCGGCGGCGCTGTTCGGCAGCGGGCGGGACATCGCCGTCGCGATCAAGGCTGCCGTGCATGCGGAGACGCAGTTGACCGCGTCGGTCGGGGTCGCGTCGAACAAGCTGGTGGCGAAGGTCGCGTCTGACCTGCGCAAGCCCGACGGGCTCGTGGTGGTGGAACCGGGCGACGAGGCGGCATTCTTCGCGCCGCTGGCGATCGGCCGGCTTTGGGGCGTCGGCGAGCGGACGCGAGCGGCGCTGGTCCCGTACGGCGTCCGCACCATGGGCGACCTCGCCGCATTGCCGGAGGATCTCCTGGTGCGCGGCCTCGGCCCGCACGCCGCGACCCTGCGGGCGCGCGCCCTCGGCATCGACGACGACCCGGTGTCGGACGGCGGGCCGGCCAAGTCGATCAGCCACGAGCACACGTTCGACGTGGACACGGCCGATCCCGAGGCGATCGAGCGGACGCTGCTCGCGATGGCCGACGGCGTCGCCGCACGCCTGCGCGCGGCCGGGCTGATGGCCGGGACGATCCACGTCAAGGTGCGCGATTCATCGTTCCGGACGATCACGCGCCAGCGGACCATGCCCGAGCCCACCGACCTGACCGAGCCCATCTGGCGGGCGGCGCTCGAACTCGCGCGGCCCGAGATCCGCGGGCGCAGGATCCGGCTGCTCGGGGTCGGCGCATCGAACTTCGAGCGGCCCACGCAGATCGGGCTGTTCGGCGCGGCGGAGGAGCGCCGGCGGCTCGCGATCCAGGCGTCGGACCGGTTGCGGCGTCGATTCGGCGACGGCATCGTGGTCCGGGCACGCCTCCTGGACCGGAGGCTCCCTGCGCCCTTCGAGCGCGACGTCATGCGGCCGGTGGACCGGGGCACGCTCGGCACCTTCGGGCGGGAGCGGGAAAAGGTCGAGCCGGTCGAGCGCGAGCCGGTCGACGAGGACGTCCGCTTCCTGGATGCCAGCGATGAGGCGCCCTGATCGGTCCGGCGCCACGACCTGTGACAGCCAAGGTGACACGGCCCCACGCCACGATCGCAGCGTGACCAGTTGACATCGAACGGGTGTTCGGTCTATGGTCTGGTCATTCGAACATCCGTTCTGCCCGGTGTGCCCCGGGAAGACGAGAAGGCCCCCGGAAAGGAACGAGTTCAGATGGCGATGATCCGAGTCGAGCCCATGGACGTCCAGGTGCGGACGGACTGGTTCGATGGTCGGCCGCGGGAGATCACCTGGCGCGACGAGCGGCTGCCGGTGACGGCCGTGGCCTCCGTCCGACACGAGGATGCCGCGTACCCGGTCGCGGTCGGGCCTCGCACCCTCTTCGAGGTCTCCACGCGGCGAGCCCGCTTCGCGCTCAGCTACCGCCATCGCTCCCGGCGCTGGAAGCTGGAGGGCGTGGAGGAGAGCCGGTCCGATGAGGCGTGGGCGCCACGGTCTGCTGGCCTGGAGGCATCGGGCCTCAGCTGACACCAGCGTCCACCGCGCCGCAGGGTCGTCCTCCCCCGATCCCGCGGCGCTCGTCGGCGGGAGCGGTCGATCGGCCGCGTTCCACGTCGGCGTTCGGTTGCGGGGCGGGCGCGCCGGTACCGCGTCCGCCCCGTTTCGGATCTGAACGGGCGGGGACGGGCGGGCCATACAATCGCTCGCGTGGAGCCGCAGCCGGCCAGAAGCAGCAGGCCCGCACGTGACCTGACGCTGTCCCAGTACACGGATCTGCTTGCCTCGGGCCTCCCGGTCCCCGGCGGCGGGAGCGCGGCCGCGGTCGCGGCGGCGCTCGGCGCGTCGCTGGTGTCGATGGTGGCCCGGCTCTGCGAAGGGCGGCCGGTCTTCGACGTCCACCAGGCAACGATCGAGCGCGGCCTGGGTGCGAGTGAGGCCCTGCGCGCACGTTTCCTCGCGATCGCGGACGAGGACGCCGATGCGTATGCCGCGCTGACCGAGGCCCGCCGGCTGCCCCGGGGAACCGACGAGGAGCGGGCGGCCCGTGCCCAGGCGGTGAGCGCCGCCGCAAAGCACGCCGCCGAGGTGCCGTACGAGTGCGTCCGCCTGTGTCTCGAGGTGGTATCCGCCGCGGAGTCGCTGGCCGGTCGGAGCAACGCCAATGCGAGCAGCGACCTGGGAGTGGCCGTTCTGCTGGCAGCGGCCGCTGGTGAGGCCGCCGCCGCGAACGTCTACGCAAACCTGCCGTCCGTCAACGATCAGGCATGGGCGGGCGGGACCCGCGCCCGCGTCGTGGAACTGCTGAGCGCGATCGAGGACCTGGCGCAGATGACTCGCGAGACCGTCGCCGCGGGCGACCAGCGGCCCCCACTCGACGACGCGGGGTGACATGACCGCTGCGTCGGCGGCCGCACGGAAGCCGCGACTGCTCGAAGGCGGCCCGATCGCGTCCGAGATCCGGGCGATGGTGCGGGGCGACGTGGCGGCATTCCAGGAGCGCTACGGCTACGTGCCCGGCCTGGCCGTCGTGATCGTCGGCAGGGACGCCCCGTCCACGGTCTACCTGCAGCAGATCCTGCGTTCGTGCCGGACCGTGGGGGTCGAGGGGCGCCTGGTCGAGATCGAAGGGGAGGTTTCGCCGGGCCGGCTGCGGCGACAGCTGATGGAGCTCAACGAGGACCCACTCATCTCGGGCGTGATCGTCCAGATGCCGCTGCCGCCGGGCATCCCCCTGGCGACGGTGCTGGACACCCTGGATCCGCGCAAGGACATCGACGGCATCCACCCGCGGAACGCCGGGCTGATGACCCTGGGCTACGAGGGCTTCCTGCCAACCACGGCGCAGGCGGCGGTGGAGATCCTCAAGCGATCGGGAATCGAGATCGCTGGGCGGCGCGCCGTCGTCATCGGGCGGTCGAACGTCGTGGGCAAACCTGCGGCCATCCTGCTGCTGCGCGAGAACGCGACGGTCACGGTCTGCCACACGCGGACGCGTGATCTCGAACGCGAGGTGAAGCGCGCGGAGATCCTCCTGGTCGCCGCCGGCCATCCGGGCCTCATCCGGGGCGACATGCTGCGGCGGGGCGTGGTCGTGGTGGACGTCGGCATCAACGTCGTCGAGGGTCGCCTCGTCGGCGACGTGGACTTCGAATCGGCGAGCCGCGTCGCGTCCGCAATCACCCCGGTACCGGGTGGCGTCGGGCCCGTGACGAACGCGCTCCTGCTCACCCACGTCATGCGCGCCGCCTGGGACCAGGCCGCGACCGAGAGCGGTGGCGCCGCGCTGCCCCGCGCCGCCCTCGAGCCCGTGCCGTCCGGCCCCGGCCCATCCTGACGAGAGCCCGCCGCGCGGCCACCCGAGGAGAGGATCAGACCGTGACCGAAACCGCCAACCGGATGCCGTCCAGCCTCGAAATCGCCCAGTCCGTCACGCCACGGCCGATCCTAGAGCTGGCCCGTGAGTTGGGGATCCGGGACGACGAGGTGGAGCTGTACGGGCCGACGAAGGCCAAGGTGCGCCTGGAGGCGATCACCCGGCTCGAGACGGCGAACCGGCGCGGAAAGTACGTGGTCGTGACGGGGATCACGCCGACGCCCCTGGGCGAGGGCAAGACGACGACGACCATCGGACTGGCGCAGGGCCTCAACCAGATCGGCCGCCGGGCCGCGGTCGCCATCCGCCAGCCGTCGCTGGGCCCCGTGTTCGGGATCAAGGGCGGCGCCGCCGGCGGCGGCTACAGCCAGGTTATCCCGATGGAGGACTTCAACCTTCACCTGACGGGCGACAACCACGCGATCGGAGCTGCCCACAACCTCGCGGCGGCGTTTCTCGACAACTCCCTGCACCACGGCAACCCGCATCGGATCGATCCACGCGCGGTGCTCTGGCCGCGGGTCGTGGACATCAGCGACCGCGCCCTGCGCGGAACCGTCATCGGGCTGGGCGGTCGGGAGAACGGCGTCCCCCGCGAAACCGAATGGAAGATCACCGTCGCGTCGGAAGTGATGGCAATCCTCGCCCTCGCCACCGACCTGCACGACCTGCGCCGCCGCCTCGGGCGGGTGGTGCTGGCGCTCAACACCGAGGGTGACCCGGTCACCGCGGAGGACCTCAAGGTCGCCGGCGCGATGACGGTGCTGCTGCGAGACTCGATCAAGCCGAACCTGCTCCAGACGCTCGAAGGCGGCCCGGCGTTCGTGCACTGCGGGCCGTTCGCGAACATCGCGCACGGCAACAGCAGCATCCTCGCCGATCGACTGGCCCTCGCGACCACCGACATCGTCTGCACGGAGGCCGGGTTCGGCGCGGACATGGGCGCCGAGAAGTTCTTCGACATCAAATGCCGCGCGTCTGGGCTGCGCCCGGACGCCGCAGTGATGGTCGCCACGATCCGGGCACTCAAGATGCATGGGGGCGTCGGCCGGATCGTCGCAGGCAAGCCCCTCGACCCGGCCCTGGCAGCCGAGGACGTGGCCGCGGTCGCCGCCGGCGCGCAGAACCTGGTGCGCCAGATCGGGATCGTGCGGACGTACGGC
>VGPE01000109.1 GCA_016875645.1 Chloroflexota bacterium | reverse complement strand
CGGCGGGGACGACGACGTCGACCCGGACCGATGGCTCGCCGGCGCTCACTCGAGCCGGGGCTGCGCGAAGATCATCCGCCCCGCGACAGTCTGGAGGACCCGTGTGACGTTCACGTCCACCTCGCGGTCAATGAAGCGGCCGCCGCCCTCGACCACGATCATCGTCCCGTCGTCGAGGAAACCGACGCCCTGGCCGTGCTCCTTGCCCTCCTGGATGACTCGGACGCGGAGTGCCTCGCCGGGCAGGAGCGCCGGCTTCACGGCGTTCGCGAGAGCGTTGACGTTGAGGACGCGCACGCCCTGGACCTCGGCGATGCGATTGAGGTTGTAGTCGTTGGTCAGCACGGCGCGGCTGCGGCGCTTCGCCAGGGCAACCAGTTTCGCGTCGACCTCGCTCGCCTCCGGGATTGCGTCGTCGGCGATCTCAACCGGCGTCGCCGGCGACTTCTGGAGTCGTGTCAGGATCTCAAGGCCGCGCCGGCCGCGGTTGCGCCGCAGCGCATCGGGGCTGTCGGCGATGTGCTGCAGCTCGTCGAGGACGAACCGGGGTACGACCAGCGTCCCGTAGAGGAACCCCGAGTCCACGATATCGGCAACCCGGCCGTCGATGAGCACGCTCGTGTCGACGACGATCTGGGGTCCGGCTCCGGCGACATCGCCGCCCTGCGCGGCCGGGCGGCGGGCAAGGCCGATCGCCTCGGCCGCGTCGATCAGATCTGCGCGCTTGGCGACCGTGAGCCCCATCATCCCGAGACCGAGGAACAGCGAGACCCCCAGCGGCAGCCAGGCGCCGAATGGAGCGGGGAACGCCGCCAGCGGCAACCCCAGGAACAGGCCCATGAGCAGGCCGATCAGCAGGCCGGCGACAGCCGTCACGAACTCCGCGGTCGAGAGGTCCTGCACGCGCCGGATCAGCCAGCTGGCAGGGACGACCGTGAGATAGGGCAGAAGCGAAAAGCCCACCACCACCCAGGCGATGACCCAGGCCGCCAGGAGCGCCCCGCCGTAGGCCCCGCCGAATTGGCCTGCTCCCGGGGTGCCCACTGCCAGTCCCACGATTCCACCGAGCGCCGCACCCAGAAGCCTGATACTGCGGATCACGAGCGGCGGTGCCTCCTGGCTGAGTGGTCGACGCCCGGTTCGGCCGCCATCGCCGACGCCAGCCTACCGTGCCCGGACCGGCTCCGGGCGAGCATCGCCGACGGTCGGACCCGGCGCCAGCGCAGCCGCGAGCGCGTCGCGCAGCGTCGCCACGCCGACGATCTCCATCCCCTCGGGCGGGCGCTCCGTTCGTGAACGCGCCGCCTGTGGGACGACCGCCCGCGTAAAGCCGAGCCGCGCTGCCTCGCGCAGCCGCCGATCGAATCCGGAGACCGAGCGCAGCTCGCCGAGCAGCCCGACTTCGCCGAACGCGACGGTGCCGGACCTGACGGGGCGGTCGCGCAGGGACGACGCGAGGGCGATGGCAAGGGGCAGGTCGAGGGCGGGATCGTCGACGCGCAGGCCGCCGGCGAGATTCGCATACACGTCATGGCTCGCAAGGCCGATCCCGGCCCGCCGGCCGAGAACTGCGATCAGCAACGCAAGTCGGCTGGGGTCGAGGCCGCTCGCCGTCCGGCGGGGCACAGGTCCGCCGGGGGCGACGAGCGCCTGGACCTCGACGAGGAGCGTCCGGCTGCCCTCGAGGGTGGCCGCGACCACGCTCCCCGCGGCCTCCTCGACATGGTCGCCCATGAACGCGCGCGCCGGGTCGGGCAGCTCGATCAGGCCCTCCTCGCCCATCTCGAACACGCCCACTTCATCAGTGGATCCGAAGCGGTTCTTGGTCCCGCGCAGCACGCGCAGGCCCGCCGCGCGATCACCGTCGAGCGAAAGAACCGCGTCCACCAGATGCTCGAGCGTCTTGGGCCCGGCGATGCTGCCGTCCTTGGTCACATGGCCGACCAGGATCACCGCGATGCCGTCCCGTTTCGCGAGCTCCGTCAGTCGCAGCGCGGACTCGCGGACCTGGCCGACACTGCCCGGCGGGCCATCCAATTCGTCGACGACCGCGGTCTGCACGGAATCGACGATGAGGGCCACGGGCCGCTCGCCCCGCGCCAGCTCGGCGATGCGGCCGACCTCGCTCTCGGCAACAACGCGGACCGCGGCCGCCGCCGGTCCCGCCAGGAGCCCCAGGCGCATCGCCCTCAGGCGGACCTGGCCTGTCGATTCCTCGCCACTTGCGTAGAGCACCGTGGGCTCGACGCCGGCCGGAGCGCCGGACGCCAGGGCGCGACGCACCAGCCCGGCTGCCAGTTGCAGCAGGAGCGTCGACTTGCCGACCCCGGGCTCGCCGCCGACCAGGACGACGGAACCCGGGACGAGACCACCGCCCAGCACTCGATCGGCCTCGCCGATGCCCGTCTGGAGGCGCGCGACCGCGGCGTCGGCCAGGTCAAGAAGCGCGACCGGTGCTGCGATGCCCGTGCCCGTGCCCGATCCCGATCCGACGCGACCGGTGCGAGGCTCATCTCGGACAACGGTCTCGACGAGGCTGTTCCAGGCGCCGCACGCGCGGCACTGGCCTTCCCAGCGCAGGAAGGCGGACGCGCAGGATTGGCAGACGTACCGGCTCTGAGCGCGAGCCACGGACCGCGGCTGCTAGGCCGGGAGCGGCGTCTTTTCCTCGAGGGGGCGGATCTCGAGGCCGGCTTCGAGGTCCTTATCCACGACGACCGTCTGGCCCGGCTCGTAGCGGTTGAGCAGGAGCTGTTCGGCCAGCGGGTCCTCGATCATGTTCTGGATCACCCGGCGCAGCGGCCGCGCCCCGTAGGCGACGTCATAGCCGATCTTGATCAGGTGGTCCTTCGCCTCTTGGGTCACTTCGAGGGTGAGCTGCTGCGCGCGCAGCTGGTCCCGAACCCGGGCCAGCATCAAGTCGACGATCTGGCGGATCTCCTCCACGGTGAGCGAGCGGAAGACGACCGTCGCATCGATCCGGTTGAGGAACTCCGGCCGGAAGTTCTGCTTGAGTTCCTGGGCGACCTTCTCCTTCATCAGATCGTAGCTGGCCGTGGCCCGCGCGAGCTCGGTGTCGCCCTGAACGCGGAAGCCCAGCGAGGAGTTGGTCTGCAGCTGCTTGGCGCCGAGGTTGCTCGTCATGATGATGATCGTGTTGCGGAAGTCCACCCGGCGCCCCTTGGCATCGGTCAGCTGCCCGTCCTCGAGGATCTGGAGGAGGATGTTGAAGACCTCGGGATGGGCCTTCTCGACCTCGTCGAGGAGCACGACCGCGTAGTTCTTGCGCCGCACGGCCTCCGTGAGCTGGCCGCCCTCGTCGAAGCCGACATAGCCCGGCGGTGCGCCGACGAGTCGCGAGACATTGTGGCGCTCCATGAACTCGCTCATGTCGACCTTGATCAGCGCGTCCTCGCTGCCGAACATGAACTCCGCGAGGGCCTTGGCGAGCTCCGTCTTCCCGACGCCGGTCGGCCCGAGGAAGATGAACGAGCCGATCGGCCGCTTGGGATCCTTCAGTCCGGCCCTTGCGCGGCGCACGGCCTTCGAGATGATCCCGATCGCCTCTTCCTGGCCGATGACGCGTCCGTGGAGTGATTCCTCCATCTTGAGCAGGCGCTCAGATTCCTCCTGGGCGATGCGCGTGACGGGGATCCCCGTCCACATCGCAACGACCTGGGCGATCTCGTCCTCGTCGACGACTGGCTGCTCGGCCGACACGGCCGCCTGCCACTCGGTCCGCAGCGCGTCCACCCGTTCTCGGGCGGTCGCCTCGGCCTCTCGGAGGTTTGCGGCCTCCTCGTACTCCTGGGCGTTGATCGAAGCGTCCTTCTCCTTGGTCAGCCGCTCCAGTTCCTTCTGCGCTTCGCGCAGGACGGGCGGCGCCGAGGAGTGGCGCAGCCGGACACGGCTGCCGGCCTCGTCGATGAGGTCGATGGCCTTGTCAGGGAGGTGGCGGTCGGTGATGTAGCGGACCGAGAGATCGGCTGCGGCTCGGACCGCCTCGTCCGTGATGGTCACCTTGTGGTGCTGCTCGTAGCGCTCGCGGACGCCCTTGAGGATCTCGACGGTCTGCTCCAGCGTGGGCTCTTCGACCATCACCGGCTGAAAACGCCGCTCGAGGGCCGCGTCGCGCTCGATGTATTTGCGGTACTCGTCGAGCGTGGTGGCGCCGATGCACTGCAGCTCGCCGCGCGACAGGGGCGGCTTGAGGATGTTGGCCGCGTCGATCGCGCCCTCGGCCGCGCCGGCCCCGACGAGGGTGTGCAGCTCGTCGATGAAGAGGATCGCGTCGTTGGTGTTGCGGAGCTCCTCGATGATCTTCTTGAGTCGCTCCTCGAACTCACCGCGGTACTTGGTGCCGGCGACGAGCGAGCCGATGTCGAGCGTCAGGACCCGCTTGTTCAGCAGCGTCTCGGGCACGTCGCCGGCCACGATGCGATGGGCGAGCCCCTCGGCGATGGCCGTTTTGCCGACGCCGGGCTCGCCGATCAGCGCGGGGTTGTTCTTGAGCCGGCGCGACAGGATCTGGATGACGCGCTCGATCTCCTTCTCGCGCCCGATGACCGGATCCAGCTTGCCCGCGCGGGCGGCCTCGGTCAGGTTGATACCGAGCTGATCGACGGTGGGGGTCTTGCTGGCGCGCTTTGTCTCCGCCGCTGGCGTGGCGGACGACGACTGCGAGAGAACCCGGATGACCTCGTGGCGCACCTTGTCGAGGTTCACGCCCAGGCTCTCGAGGACTCCGGCAGCAATGCCCTCGCCTTCGCGGACGAGCCCCAGCAGCAGGTGCTCGGTGCCGATGTAGTTGTGGCCCAGGCGGCGGGCCTCATCGATCGCGAGCTCGATCACGCGCTTCGCGCGCGGCGTGAGGCCGACCTCACCGACGACCGGCCGGTCGCCCCGGCCGATGATGAACTCCACCGCCGTCCGCACCTTGGCCAGTTCGACGTTCATGTTCTCGAGAACGCGCGCCGCGACCCCCTCGCCCTCGCGGACGAGCCCGAGCAGCAGGTGCTCGGTGCCGATGTAGTTGTGGTTGAACCGCTGCGCCTCGTCCTGAGCGAGCGTCAGGACCTTGCGTGCCCGGTCCGTGAACTTGTCGAATCGATCCATGGGGTCGAACGCCTGTTCTCGTGTTGCCCACGATCGCGCGGGCCTCGGGCCATGCTAGCACGCAGTCCCCGGCCTTCGACCTTCTGGCCCGGTGCAAGTCGAAGGGGTCGGGTGCGCTGTCGATTGTCTCCAAAACCGGCGGCTGTACCACCGCCTGCGCGGTGTGGACTCGATCAATCTTTCCTAACAATGCGGGGCGGACCCCGGGTCCAGTCGTACCGCACCGGCCAGTGATTCGTCCCGCCTCGCGATCCGGATGGGCCCGCCGGGAATCAAACGGCTCGCCGGCGATGTCGCCGGCGAGCCGTCCAGGTGGCGCTGAAACGGAGATCAGGCCTGGTTGGCCGGCTCCTCGGTGAGCTCGGCTGCCGCGTCAACCGCTTCGGTCGCAGCGGCCGCCATGTCATCGGCCGCTTCGGCGGCGGTCTCCACGACCGGCTCGACGGTCTCAGTCGTCTCGCCGGTCTCCGCGATCTCGTCGGCGACGAGGGCGGGGGCGATCGGTGCCTCGTCCTCGATCGAGGTGGCCGTTGCGGCCGGCTCAGGCGGGAGTCCATCGGCGTCCGACGTGGTGTCGCGCGCCGCGGCTTCGTTGACCGCCATCTGCTGGCGGACCCGCGCGAATGCGGAGGCGAGCGTGTTGTCGATCCCCCCCTCGGGCTCCTGGACCGCATCGGCCAGCGAGTAGCCACGCTCGCGGGTGCGCTCGCGCCGCTCACCTCGTTCGGGCCGCTCGCGCGGCTCCGGGCGGGCGACGGGCTCCGGCGGCGCCGGGCGTGCCGGCGGCTCCTCGGCCTGCTTGAGGCTCAGTCCCAGGCGATGTCGCTCGGAATCGAGCGAGATAATCTTGAGCTTGAGCTCCTGGCCTTCGTGGACGACATCACCGGGATGCGCGACGCGCTGGTGCGAGAGCTCGCTGATGTGGATCAGGCCCTCGAGGCCGTCGCGCACGCGGACGAACGTGCCGAAGTTGACCAGCTTGGTCACGGTGCCGTCGATCACGTCGCCGATGTTGAAGTCGGCCACATTGGAATGCCACGGATCCGGCTGGAGCCGCCGGATGGAGAGGCTGATGCGGCCTCGCTCGTGGTTGATGTCGATGACCTCGGCCTCGACCTCTTCACCGACGCGATAGCCGGCCTCAGGGTTGTTGACCTTGTTCCACGAGAGCTCGCTCTTGTGGACGAGCCCGTCGATGCCGCCAAGATCGATGAACACGCCGAACGGCGCGATCGAACGCACCGTGCCGGTCACCTTCTGGCCGACCTGGAGGCTGCTGAACAGCTCGTCCCGCTTCTCGCGGCGCTCCTCGTAGAGGGCGACCTTCTCGGAGAGGATGAGCCGGTTCGCCTTGCGGTTGACCTCGAGGATCTTGAGGCGAAGCCTGCGGCCGACGAACGGCTGCAGCTTCTCTGCGATCTCCTGGGCCGCATCCCGCGGCTGGTCGTTCTGCGGCCGGCGGGGGAAATCCACGATCTGGCTGATCGGGACGAATCCGCGGATGCCGCAGTCGACGATGAGGCCGCCCTTGTTGTGGTCGATCACCGGCGCCTCGATGATCGCGCCCGCCTCGAACTGTTCCTGCATCGATCGCCACTTGCGCTCGAGGCCGGCGCGCCGGAGCGACAGGACGACGTGGCCTTCCTGTGACTCTGGCTGGAGGACATACACGAGCACGACATCGCCGACGTTGAGCTGGGGCTGGCTCTCGGCGTGGCGGCCGTAGAGCTCGCGGTTGCTGACCACGCCCTCGCTTTTCGCGCCGATGTCGACAAGGATCTCGTCCTTGTCGATCCTGACGACGCTGCCCTCGACGACGTCACCGTGCTTGAAGCTCTTGATCTCCGAGTCCTGCTCGGCGAGGAGCTCCGCCATGGTGGTCGGCTCTGGTCGATCGTCGCGCCGCGGGGCCAGGATCTCGTGGTCGTCCGGCTCCGAGGCGGCAGGGGCCGCGTCGAGTTCGGCGGCGCTGACGGTGTCATGCATCGCCGGGACAGGCGCCGCGAACGATCCAGCTGGTGTCTCGGCGGCGATCGACTCCGTGATCATGGTCTCGGCGGGCTCGTCGGCGACGGCGGTCGCGACGCCCTGGCCGGCCTGGTTCGCATCGGTGGCGTCCGCCACCGGCTCAGGCGCGGTCCCGCCCTGCTCATCTTCGGTCAATGGATGCACTCTCCCTGTCGTGATGTCCCTCGCCCGGTTCGCATGAGGCCAAAAAACAGTGCAACGACCTGAGCCGAACTCAAGCCGTTGACCGCAGCGCGGTTGGTGCGAAGTAGCGCCGTCCGTGTTGGTCCGTGGTCGATTGCCTGACCGGTCTCATTCGAGCTGTCGCGAGAGCCGGCAGAGTCTAGCACCCACCCACGCTGGCTACAATCACGCGCGGTGCCTGAGTTGCCCGATCTGACGGTGGTCGCGGAGGCCTTCCACGCCGCCCTGGCCGGACGGTCCGTGCTCTCGGCCGAAGCGCCGGGCCCGCTGGCGGTTCGGGGCACGCCGGCCGAACTCGATGCACTCGTCGGCCAACGGCTGGCCCGCGTTGCGCGCCGCGGAAAGTTCCTGCTTCTCGAATTTGATCGGGGCCGCGTCGTGGTCAACCCGATGCTCACGGGTCGGTTCCAGTTGGCGCCTCCCGGCATGGCGCGCCCGTCGAAGACTGCCCTGGTGCTGCGGTTCGGCGAACGCGGGAGCGGGCCGCCCGTCGATGCCGCACGGTGGACGGCCGACGCATCCTGGCTGCCCCGCGACGATGGCCAAGTCGAGGTCCGATACCGGGACCCCACCCAGATGGGCAAGGTCTACCTGCTTCCGGCTGGCGTTGTCCGCGAGATCCCCGGCGGTGGCCCGGACGACTTCGGGCCGGAAGCCGACGATCCGGCGCTGACGCTCGAGGAGTGGCGCGTGCGAATCCGCCGGCACCCGGGCGAACTCAAGAACCTGCTCAAGAACCAGGCCTTCGTCGCTGGCATCGGCAACGCCTACAGCGACGAGATCCTGCACGCGGCCCGGTTGCTGCCGCTGCGCAGGCGCTCAACCCTGGCGGCCGAGGAGGTCGATGAGCTGTATCAAGCGACGCGGACGGTTCTCGCGGACGCGGTCGAGCTGTTGCGCGTACGGGTGCCACCGACCTTCGAGAAGCAGGCTCGCGACTTCCTCGCAGTCCATGACAAAGGTGGCCGGCCCTGTCCCCGCTGCGGCACGAAGATCACCCAGATCAAGCCCGGGGGTTTCATCACGTCCTACTGTCGGGACTGCCAGCGATGACGCCCGTGGCGACCGTGCGCCGGGGCGTCAGGGCAACTTGAGGATCTGCCCGACGCGGATGTATTGCGGGTCCTGGATGTTGTTGAGTTCCTGAAGGACTTTCACGGTGGTCCCGAACCTGTGGGCGATCGCCGAAAGCGTGTCGCCCCTCTTGACCTTGTACGTCCGGTTCGAAGCCACCTCTCCGCTTGGCGCGGGGGTCGCGCCCGCCGAGACGCTGGCGGCGGCCGTCCGACCGGCCGTCGGTTTCGGTGCGGAGGAGGCCCCCGGATCGGGCGAGTCCGTGGCAGTCGGCGCGCGGGTCGGACCTGCCGGATGGGTGGCGTCGACCTTGGA
>VGPE01000108.1 GCA_016875645.1 Chloroflexota bacterium | reverse complement strand
GGACCTGTTCACCGCACGCAGCGAGTTCCGCGTCCTGACCACGGGCGTGATCGCCGTGGTGACGGCAGCTCTTGCCGCCGCGCCGTTCGGGCTCTCGTTCATCGGCCTGCTCCAGCAGGTGGGCAGTGCCGCCGCCGGCTACCCGTATGTCAGCGTGAACGCCTACAACCCGTGGGCGCTGCTCGAAATGAACGGTGGCGGAATCGCGGCCGATTCGCGCTGGATCCGGGATGTCAACGGCGGGCCCGGCGAGCTCGGGTTCATGTTCGGCCCGGTGCCCGCGGTGATCGTGGGGACGACGCTGCTGCTGCTCGTGATCGCGGCCGTCATGGTCGCCGTCGCCCGTCGGCCGGATCGCCTCGCGATCCTTGTGGGGGTGACCGTCCTGGCGGTGGCCTTCTTCGTGGTGCCGACCCGCGTCCACGAGCGCTACATGTACCCGTTCTTCGGGCTGGCGGCCATCCTCGCAGTCGTCTCGGCTCGCTGGCTGCTCGTCTATTTCTCGTTGTCGGTCGCGAGCTTTCTGAACCTCTACGTGGTCATCACGACGCTGTACCCGGACAACCCGGGGATCTCGGACTGGCTCGGCATCGGGCAGGACATCAAGGCCTGGCCCGGCGTCGCGGTCATCGCGCTCGTCCACCTGGCGGGCTTCGTCTGGGTGGCGGGCCAGTTGCGTGGCGGCGCCACCGAGCGCCTCGCTGCCCACGTCCATGCCCTGGCCGAACGCGCTCGAGCGCGCGCGGTTCCTGCCGCCGTCGCCGACGATCTGCGCTGGCAGCCCGACCCGATTCTCGAGCCGGTTCCGGTCGCGACCGCGGCCACGGGACGGGGACCGGCTGCTCGGCTCTGTGCGCCGGGCCCGCCATTAGATCCGCGTGACGGCAAGCGGCTTCGCCGGGCTGACTGGCTGACAGCTCCGGCGGTGGACCAGCCGGGGCTCCTCGCGTCGGTCCGGCGCGGGCTCTTCGCGCGGCCCAGGCGGGCCGACCGCACGGGATTGCTCGCGCGCGAGTCCGGCGGCCGGTTCGACCGCCTCGACGCATGGGTGCTGATCGTGCTGGTCGTCGCGACGCTCGGCCTGCGGACCTTCCGGCTCGCGGAGCCGTACTCGATGCACTTCGACGAGGTGTATCACGCCCGAACGGCGACGGAGTTCCTCCAGCACTGGCGCTACGGCCAGCCGCACAGCATCTACGAGTACACCCATCCTCACCTCGCGAAGTACGCGATGGCGGCAGGCGTGGTCGCCTTCGGAAACAACGCTGTCACGGGAACCTCCCAGCTGGGCGTGCCGGTGCGTGCCGCCGCGATCGAACTGCGCTGGGACGATCCGTCGCTCCCGGGCGGACGCGCCGGCGACCGGGTCTACGTTGCGACGGGCACCGAGGTGCGCGCCTACGACCTTGCCGACCGCGCCCTCGAGGCCACGATCGCGATTCGGGGCGCATCTGCCCTGGCCGTGGACCAGTCCGGCCATCGGCTCTTCATCGGCACCGACGAGGGCCGCGTCCTCGTCGTCGACACGTCGCTCCAGGTCGACGCCCTCCGGATCTCGAGCGACGACGCGCCGTTGGTCGACACGCCCATCAGCCTTGCGACCGTGGGCGCGCCGGTGGCCGGGTTGCTCGCCCCCTCTTCCGGCGACGACCTCATCATCACGACCGCGTCGAACGAGCTGATTGCCATCGACGCATCGAGTGGGGAGATCTACGGCCGGGTCGTCCTGCCCGGCCTTCTCGCCGTGGAGCCGGCCGGATCGGCGAACCAGGTCACCGCGGACCCGGCCCTGCTGGCGGACGCGGCGGCCGCCGCGGCGCAGCTCGCCGAGTTGCTCGGCGGAGAGGCGGCCGAGTTCGAATCGCGGCTGACATCGGGAGCGGCGTCCGTGATCATCGGGCCGGCGCCGACGGGGAGTGCCCGAACTGCGCTGGACGAGGCGATCGCCGACGGCCGCCTCGCGGGCGTCGGCATCGAATCCATCCCGCTGATCGCAGCCGTCGACGCGCAGGGCCTGACGTTCCTATCGTCGCGCGACGCCGGCCTCTCGTCGCAGTTGGAGCTGCCGGGCGCGACCGGCCTCGCGTACGTGACCGGCCTCGACCATCCCCGACTGTACGTCGCCGCGGGCGACACGGTCGCCGTGGTGCGCCTGGCCGACGCTTCGTCCGGGCGCGAGCCCCATGTCGACGCGACGCTGACGGCCCCCGGAGTGGTCACGGACGTCGTCTTTGACGCTTCCGCCAACTTCGTGCACGTCCTCGGTCGCACCCCCGATGGGTCCACGCCGACCATCTACGTCGTCGAACCGCACGGCAATGCGTTCTTCGCCGACGCGCGCCTCACCGCCGAGCCTGCCGCCTGGGTCATCGACGCGCAGCCGCGCTACCCGAGCCAGGACCGCCAGGCGATCCTGGCCTTCTCGGCGGCCGGCGCGGTTGACGAGGTCGATGCCGGCAGCAATCCGTTCGCGTGGCGCCTGCCGGGCGTCGTCGCGGGTGCACTGCTCGCCGGTCTGCTCTTCGTGCTGGCGCGGATCCTGTTCCGCCGCCGCAGCGTCGCGCTCTTCGCGGCGGTCTTCGTCCTGGCCGACGCGATGATGTTCGTCCAGACGCGAATCGGGATGAACGACGTCTACGTCGCGCTGTTCATCGTGACTGCCTACACGCTGTTCGCCGCGCTCTGGACCGGCATCCTTCGCGGCCGCCGGGCATTCTGGTGGGCCATGCCCGTCATCGGGTTGCTCCTGGGCCTGGGGCTCGCTTCGAAGTGGGTCGCGCTGTACGCGGTCGCGGGCCTGGGCGTCCTGACCCTCGCGCGATCGGCCCTCGGGCGGCTGCTGATCGTGATCGCGATGATCGGGGCGACGACCGTGCTGGGGTACATGGCGATCAACGTGCCCCAGGGCGCGACCAGCGGCGGGAACGTCTTTTTCGTCCTGCTCATGATCGGCCTGACCCTTGTCGCCGTCCTCGCGGCCGTCCTGCGGCCGGTCGCCTGGACGCCCGAGGAGGTACGGTTCGCGGTCGCGGGCCCGGTCGTCGCGGGTGTCGGCCTGCTGGCGCTGACGATTCCGCTGGGGCTGATGGACGCCTCGATCGCGGTCAGCGGCATCCAGGTGAGCCCGCTGACCATTGCCGGTGTGCTGGCGCTCCTCGGCGGGGCGGTCGCGATCGCCTTCTGGGCCGCGGGCCGGTTCGGGTTCGGGCCGCTGGCGTCGCCCCTCCCGCCGGGTCTCGGACCGCCGCTGGCCGCGCCCCCGCCGTCAGCCGGCTGGCTGCGCCTCGGGTCGGGCTGGGGGATCCCGGCCATCTGGCTGGCGATCTGCCTTGGGATCATCCCGATCGCGGTCTACGTGGTCTCGTACCTGCCCTGGGTCGCGCTCGGCAACCGGCTCACCGAGGGCTGGCCCGCCGCGAACACAGGCCAGTCGCTGATCGACCTGACCAAGTCGATGTACGACTACCACAACAACCTCCGGGCGGCGCACGCGGCCGCCTCTCCGTGGTGGGCGTGGCCGCTGGACCTCAAGCCGGTCTGGTTCTACCAGGGCTCGTTCGCCGGCAACACCTCGGCGTCGATCTACGACGCGGGCAACCTGGTCGTCTGGTGGCTGGGCATCCCGGCGATGGCGTTCTGCGCGTGGCAGGCATGGAAGCGCCAGAGCCTCGCCCTTGCGCTCGTCGTCGTGGGGTTCGCCTTCCAATGGCTGACATGGGTCCGGATCGACCGCGCCACGTTCCAGTACCACTACTTCACGGGCCTTCCGTTCGTGATCCTCGGCCTTGGCTACTTCGTGGCGGAGCTGTGGCACGGGCCATCGCGTGGCACCTGGCTGCTCGCGCGCGTCGCGGCGGCTCTGGCCATCGTGGCGCCTGCGTTGCTCTGGGTCGGCAAGGGACCGCTGTGCCGATTCGTGCGGGTGGAGGCGGTGAACCCGGGTTCCCAGGCGTGCGTGGGCAACCCCGGCGACCTCGTGGTCACCGCCAGGGTCGCCGGCCTGGTGCTCGTGATGGGGGTTGCAATCGTGCTCCTCATCTATCAGGTCCTCCGGCTGCAGCGCGGCGCGGGCCGGGCCGCGGATGACGGCAGGGGTTCCGGTGCCCGCGCGGCAGGTGCCGGCGACGGGGAGCAACGTCGGCTGCTGCTACTGGTCCTGACCGGCATCGCGGCGTGGATCGGCATCGTGGCGGTCAGTACGCTGCTGGGCGAGACGGTCGTCTACGAGGCCCGCGGGTTCCAGTCGAGCTACGTCGCACTGCTGGTTGCGATTCCCCTGGCCGTGATCGCCGCGTTCGTGATCACTGCCCGGGACGCCCGGCGATTCGCGATGGGGGTCGTCTTCGCGGCCGCCATGGCGTTCCTGGTGCTCTACCCGAACATCTCGGCGCTGCCGCTGCCATCGACGGTCGTGAACGCCTATCAGGGCCTGCTGCCGACGTACCTGTACCCCTTCCAGTTCCCCGTGAACACGGACCCGGCGGCGCCATCCGTCCAGTTCCTAGCGGCCGAGCCGATCCTGCTCTTCATCGCGCTGACGGTCACGTCCTTCGTCGTCGGCTACGCGGCGTGGGTCTGGCGTTTCGGCCCGGCACCGCTGCCGCCTCGGCCGGACGGCCTCGCACCCGCCGAAGGCGGATCGTGACCCCGCTCACGAGGTGTCCAGCAGGCGCTGTCCCCCGGCCTCAGCCCGCCCGCCAGATCGACGGTTCCATGACCTGGCCACGCGGCGAGGGCGGCACATCGGCGCTGAAATGCTCCGGCAGCTGGCCGCCCGCCGCGAGGCGGCGGATCACGAACCCGTAGTACTCGTCGACCTTCGCGGCGATCCGCTCCCAGGAGAATCCCTGGGCCCGGGCGATGCCCTTCGCGCTCATGCTGGCTCGCTGGCCCGGGTCGGCATACAGGCGGGCGACCGCCGCTGCCAGTGCCTTGGGGTTGCGCGGTGGCACCAGCAGGCCCTGCTCGCCGCGGCGCACCACGCCCTTGTAGCCGTGGATGTCGCTGCAGACGATGGGCGCACCGGCCGCCATCGCCTCGAGCAGGACGATGCCAAACGACTCACCGCCGGTCGCGGGCGAGATGTACACGTCCGCGGTGCGGAACAACCGGGCCTTCTCTTCGTCGGAGACGCGGCCGAGGAACTCGACATTGGCCAGGCGGCGAGTCATGACGTAGCGGCGCGCCTCACGCTCCTGTGGGCCCGCGCCCGCGACCAGGAGCCGGCAGCTGTAGCCCGCGCGACGCAGCAGGCGGTAGGCCTTGAGCAACTCGAGCAGGCCCTTGCGCGGCTCGTGGCGGCCCACGAACAGCAGGTTGAACGTGCCGTCCTGCCAGCGAGCGATCGGCACGGCACGCCGGAAGAACTCCACGTCAACCCCATTGGGAATGACCTTGTAGTCGCCCGGGAAGTAGCGGTCGATGAAGTGACGCGCTGCCGCGCTCACCGCGACCCGGCCGTGGAGGCGCTTGACAATCGGTCCTAGGAGGCGGCCGGTGACCTCGTAGGCCGGCGAGAAGCCGCTGTAGGCGTGGAACGTGGCGATGTTCACACTGCGCGACTCGCGCAGAACGATCGGCGACAGGAATGGCACCAGCGGTTCGTGGAAATGCAGGACGTCGAACCGCTCGCGCTCCAGCACGTCGCGAACCTGCGACGGGAACCGCGGCGACACCGTCAGCGTCCCGACCGAGCCGTTGGCCGGCATGCTGAACCCCTTGCCGATGCGGATGACGTCGCCCTCGGACGCACGCTGGAGGCCATGGCTGCTGGTCAGGATCCGGACGTCGTGGCCTCGCAGGCGCAGGTTCTCGTAGAGGTGGCGGACGTGCTGCGTCACGCCGCCCGGCAGCGGGTAGACGTACGGGCTGACGAGGCCGATCTTCACCGGTTCAGGGGCCTTCCTCGGGCGACTGCTCCGCCGACAGCTCCAGCGGCGCGACGCCTTCGGCCCCTCCGCGCGACGAGAGCAGGCCGAGCGCTGCCTCACGGTCAAAGACGGCCGGCCGGCGCTGGCCGCCTGGGTATCCGAGGTCGCGGCCCGTGCCATTGCGCAGCACCTGGCCCTTCACGGTCGCACTCCAGCCCCGGCTGTACTTGCGCAACTGGCGCGCGAACACCGGCAGCTGTGCCAGCGTGCCGTGGAAGCTGCCATGCCAGTGCGTGCGCCGCTCCAGGACGGCCCGCCGCAGATCCTCGGCGGTGCGGCCCGGGAATGTGGACCAGCCCTGCCCGATCGCCCCGAGCGTGTGCGCGTCGCTGTTGCCGACCATCGCCAGCCCGAGCTCAGCCGCCAGTTCGAGCGTCTGGCGGTGGCGAGGACGGCCCAGCGCGGTGGGGTTGAAGGCTTCGAGGGCGTCGGGGCGGTAGCGTGGGTCGGGGTCGGCCGCGAGGCGGCGAAGGGACCCGCCCTGGGCACAGAGCGGGTACGGCACGAGCGGGTGCGCCGGGATGGCCAGCCCGCCCTGGTCGTGGACGCGGGCGATCGTCTCGCGGAGCGAGCGCAGCGGCTTGATGGGCTCGCTGATGAACAGTGCCAGCAGGTGCCCTCCGCGGGTCGTGACCTCCTCTCCCACGATCACCTCGAAGCGCAGCCCGTGGTCCAGGGCGATCGTCCGAGCGGCCACGGCGGCGTCGAGGCGCTCGTGATCCGTGATCGCGATCACGTCGAGGTCGGTCTCGCGCTCGACATGGTCGAGGACTTCGAGCACCCCCGCCGTGCCGTCGGAGGCGAGCGTATGGATGTGCAGGTCCGCGCGGCCCAGACGATTCGTCATGCGCGGTGGGCCTCCGCAACGGCCGCCGGTTCGAGGTCGGGCCAGATCGGGAAGAGGACCGACCACCACTGGTCGGGTGCCGGGGCGATCAGCCGCTCGAACGCGCGTGCCTCAGCGTGCAGCAGGGCGAGGACCCGCTCCCGCCGGCGGTCGTCAGCGGGAGCGTCGAGGGCGATGAGGTCACCACGATACCGGTCTCGGCCGATCCGCCGGATCGCGCCGACGTAGACGGGCGCTCCGGACTCCACGGCCAGCAGTGCCGGCCCGATCGGGAGTGTGGCCGGCGCCCCGAACAGCTCCACCGGCATGCCGCCGCCGGTGATGTCGCGGTCCGCCACAAGGCCGACGACCTCGCCGCGCCGCAGGGCGGCCAGCAGTTCGCGGCGAGCTGCCCCGAGGGCCACGACCCGGACGCCCGCGGCCTTCCGCGAGCGTTCGAACCACGCCTGGAGGTCCGGATCCGCGACGGATTCCATGGGTGTCGTGGTCGACGCACCGGTGCGACGGCGGACGGTCAGCGCCTGCAGCTCGATCGGGCCCAGGTGCAGGCCGACGAGGATCGCCGGATGGCCGGGCCGCATCGCTTCGTGCACGATGGCCGGCTCGGCGAGCGCCACCAACCGCTCGAGCTCGTCGTCGGCCAGCGAGGGCAGGAGCAGCGCTTCGAGGTAGGTGCGGGCGTGGTGGCGGAAGGCAGAGCGGACCAGGCCCTCGAGGGCGGCCGGGTCCGCCGCCGCGCGCAGGACGCGAGGCGTCGCCCGGTCGTTGTCGGCAAGCCAGGTGCAGACCCGCCGAAGGTTGGCTCGGGCGCGCGCCGCCACTACCGGCTGCAGCCGGTAGCGCACCTCGCCTGCGAGTTCCGCGGCCAGGATCAGCGGCAGTCGCGGCAGTCGCGGCAGGACGCGAACGGCAGACTCGAGGAGCCGGATCCGGAGCGGCGGCCGGCGGCGGAACGGGTCGGTCATCCCGGCCGGACGCTCGTCGAGGTGCCCGACTGACTCGTCGCTGGCCGGCGCGCTGTTCATGCATGCTCCCGCGCTGAGGTCGCATCGGCCGCCACCGGCGGGCCGATCGTCCCGCCGTGGCCGGGCGCCGGTTCCTCCACGGCGGCCGGTGTCGGCGGCCACGTCGGCTTGAAGCTGTACCACTGGTCCGGGGCGGCGCCGATCACACGCTCCAGTGCGCCGGCGATCTGCTGTGTTGCGCGCCGCACGTCAGGAGCTTCGGTGGAAGCCACGCGAATGGGGGCATCGTGGGTGACGAAGAACGTGCCGTCCGGCCGCCGCCGGACCGCGATGGGCAGGATGGCCGCCCCGGATCGGGCCGCCAGGACCGCCGGACCTGCCGGCAGCGTGGTCCACGCGTCGAAGAGGCGGACGGGGATCCCGTCGGCCCGGTAGCCCCAGTCAACGAGCAGCGCGAGGATCTCGCCCCGCCGGAGGACGGCGTAGATCTCGCGAATGGCCCGCCAGCCGATGATCCGGACCCCCCAGCGCTCGCGCTGGCGGCGCAGCAACTCGAACATCTCCGGGAACGAGCTGTCGTCGGCGAGGACGCTGATGGGCCAGCCACGCGATGCCATGCCCGCCGCGACGTACTCGTTGTTGCCGACGTGCGCCACCGCGAGGATCAGGCCGCCTGACGCGCGCCACTCCCCCTCGAGGGTCTCGATGCCAAGGGGCTCCACGCGCGCCGAAGCTTCCTCGAGCGACTTGCGCGGCAGGTGCATCAGCTCGACGAGGTAGCGCGCGTAATTGCGGTATGCCGCGAGTGCCAGCGAGCGCACGTCCGGATGGTCGGGGGCGAGCCCCAGGACGTGCCCGAAGTTCTCGTTCGCGCGATATCGGCGGGCCGGCCGGCAGAGGTAGGCCGCCTGGGTCACCCAGCCGAGCGAGCGCGCGGCCGGCGCTTCAGGGACGCGGCCCACGACCGCCGCGGTGGCACGGTACGCGAAGACCCCGGCCCGCTCGAGAGCGCGCGCACGCAGGCCCCGGCGTCGGGAGAAC